>JAGXGT010000112.1 GCA_024636595.1 Sphingomonadales bacterium
CTGCACCATTGGCCAGTCTTTTCAGACCATCGGTAAAGCTGCTACGATATTCATCGAACAGGTTGGCGGAAAACTGATCGACCGAAATGGCGACAATCAATTTCGGCTGGGTCCTGTCTTCGCTTTTGTGATCTTCGGCATTTGCGGTGCCGGAAAATATGATACACGCGGCCAAGGCTGTAACGAAGGTCGATTTTTGCACGAATGGTCCTCACTGATGAATGCCGCTATAGAAAGCTGCCTGCCAATAGCCTAATGCGCCTAAACAGGAAATAGTGAGTTTTTATGACATTTGATTTTCGCATTTTTTCGATCATGCTGGCGTTCATTGCCTTCGCCCTTGCCCCGGCAGCCGTGGCGCAGAACCGGCTGGGCAATACAGAATTGAACGTGCCCGCTACTCTGGTGGCGGAATCGCCAAAGGTCCGGGCTGGCCAAAGCGTGACTCTCGCCTTTGTCATGGAACCCAAGCCAACCTGGCACGGCTATTGGGAAAATCCCGGCGATGCAGGTATCGGCATGAGTTTCGACTGGACGTTGCCAGCCGGTGTGACCGCTGGCAAACCTCAGTTCCCGGTCCCCGATACGCTGCTGATCTCCGGCATCATGAATTATGTCTACAAGGGCGACTATGCGATTCTGGTGACTCTGGACCTTGCAGACAATGTGCGTCCGGGTTCGTTGCCGATTTCGGTCAAGTCCGAATGGCTGTCCTGCACCGACGAGATTTGCGTGCCCGAGCAGGACGAATTGTCGATAACGCTGCAGGTTGTCGGCAAAGACGCGCCCGTGTCTCTGGACAAGCGGTTCAACGATTTCCGCGCCGCCATGGCCCGCCCTCTGGGCAGTGAAGCGACGTTTGCAGTGAGCGATGATCGGTTCCGCCTGTCGGTACCGCTGCCCGCCAGTGTGGAAATCGACGATCCCTATTTCTTTATCAAGCAAGACGGCATTGTCGACTATGGCGCGCCGCAAAAATTCAGTCGCGATGGCGACCGCCTGATTCTCGAAACCGGCGCCCGCGGCGATGAACTGGATTCGATCACCGGGATATTGAAGATCGGCGATCACATCGGCTTTCTGTTAACCGCAACCAAAGGCGAAGTCGCGATGACCGGCCTGCCTTTGGCCAATGATGGAGCAAAGCAGGAAGGCAGCGCCTCCTTACTTTTTCTGGCGTTGGGCGGGGCCTTGCTGGGCGGGCTGCTGCTCAACCTGATGCCTTGCGTTTTTCCGATACTGAGTCTCAAGGCCATGAGCCTTGCCAAGGCGGGCGGCAGTGAAGCCGTCGTCCGGCGCGACGCGCTGGCCTATACCGCCGGTGTCGTGCTGGTTGCCACCGCGCTCGGTGCGATCCTGCTCGGCCTGCGGGCCAGCGGAGCCGCGGTCGGCTGGGCCTTCCAGTTGCAGGACCCGCGTATCATTTTCGTGTTGCTGGCGCTGGTAACTGCGATCGGCCTCAATCTCGCCGGCCTTTTCGAGCTACCCAATCTCAATTTTGGCAATAAGCTCACCCGGAAAGACGGCGCTGCCGGATCCTTCTGGACCGGTGCGCTCGCCGCCTTTGTCGCCACCCCCTGCACTGGCCCGTTCATGGCCGCCGCCCTCGGTGCAACGATTGTCCTGCCACCGATTGCCGCCCTGGTGATTTTCGCAGGGTTGGGAGTCGGGTTGGCCCTGCCCTTCCTGCTGATTGCCTTCGTACCGGCGATCCGCAGTCGTCTGCCGAAACCCGGGCCATGGCTGGACGGTTTTCGCAAGGCGATGGCAGTGCCGATGTTTCTCACCGCCATTGGCCTGATCTGGCTGCTGGGCCGCCAGATCGGAACCGACGCGCTCGGCCTGTCGCTGATCTTTCTGCTGACCGTCGCGCTCATCCTGTGGTGGTTCGGCGGCGGCCAAATCAAGGGACTGTCGCGCGGCGCGCTGACCAGCGCCGCCATGGTTGTCGCCATCTTGGGCGGCATCCTGGCGCTGCCGGGCGAAGACGCGATGAACAGCCAGAAACTGGCAAATGTTTCTGCGGCTACGCTACCCAGCGAAACCTTTAGCGAGACGCGACTGTCCGAATTGCGCGCGTCCGGCCAGCCGGTGTTCGCCTATTTCACCGCCGACTGGTGCCTCACCTGCAAGGCCAATGAAGCCGCCGCAATCCAGCGCACCGAAACCGCCGATGCTTTTGCGGCGGCAAAGGTTACGGTCATGGTGGGCGACTGGACCAGACCCGATCCGGATATCAGCAAATTCCTGGAGAAACATGGCCGCGCCGGGGTGCCGCTCTATCTCTATTATGCACCGGGCAAGGAACCGGTCATTCTCCCACAAATTCTGACAGTGGCGACATTGACCGATCTGGTGAATGGCCCCGTGCAAAGTGCAATGATTGCAAAGACCCGATGAACGGAGACGACACGTGCCAAATCTTCCCTCTTTAGCTGTTGCAACCTTCGCCGTATTTGCGCTCGCCAGCCCGCTGGCAGCCACGCAGAAAAACGGTACGCTTGCCCAGGATTTCAAACTCACCGACGTCAATGGCAAAACGGTTCAGCTATCGCAGTTTCGCGGCAAGACAGTCGTGCTCGAATGGCACAATCCCGGCTGCCCCTTTGTCTCCAAACATTATAGCAGCGGCAACATGCAGGCGACCCAGAAAGCCGCGCGGCAACAGGGCGCGATCTGGCTGACGATCAACAGCGGCGCGGAGGGGAAACAGGGTCATATGACCGGTCCCGAGGCGAAAGCGCTGATCGCCAAGCAGAAGATCCAGTCGACCAATTATTTGCTCGATGCCAAGGGTCTGGTTGGTAAAGCCTATGGCGCAAAGACCACGCCGCATATGTACATCATCGATGGCAGCGGAACATTGGTCTATCAGGGCGGGATCGACGATAAGCCGACCGCGAACACCGCCGATATCAAGGACGCGCGGAATCATGTGCTTGCCGCGCTGAGCGAGATAAAGTCGGGAGAAAAGGTCAGCGTCGCGCAAGCGCGGCCCTATGGCTGCTCGGTCAAATATGCATCCTGAATGAATCGGAAATCGCAGGACTGACGCGCAAACTCTACGCGCGCGCCAGCCCTGCTTCCTTGGTCTGGGGACATGAAAGTGGCCTCGGACCCCCCGAAGGCCAGCGGTCATTGGATCCCAAGACCTGACTGAAAAGCAGACCATTCCGAATGGTATCCCAGAGGGTTGGGAGACAGGTCCTATACGCAACACGGACCTGCCTCCCCCTCTGTTCCGACGGCGTGCGACCCTGTAAAGGCGCCGCCGGTCAAACGCTTCCTGTCCGCCAACCGGTTCCTGCCGGCAGAGAGGGAAATCTTTATTTTCTGATGCCGGCCTCAAGCAATCCCGGGGGGTAGGGATTATTCTGTTGGGCCAGCGCTTATCACTGCGCTCTCTATGGCGGCCCTTTAGACAACCGCAGATGAACGGTCATGTAAACTGGTGTATCTTCTCGCAAGATGCTGGAAAGATGACAGAATTATGACAGCAAATCGCCCACTAAATCGAAGCTCGCAGTGGCTCACATCCGCCCATTTGCGGAAATGCCTGATATTCCAGATAGTTACACTTGTTACCGATTCGCGAGCGCGATTCGGGCGAGATTTGCACTCCGAAACGTTATTCCGGTTTGCGGAACCGCATCACAAAGCGACTGGTTTTGCCGCGCACCGCTGGATCGAATACATTCTTGCCCAGATCATCATCGGGGTTGGCAAACATCTCGCTTTCCCCGTCGAGCACAAATCCGGCCCTTTGAAAATCAGCCCGGACGGTTGCCGGGTCGATCCGGTGGTCTTTTTCGACCACGGCACGGGTGTCGCCCGGTGACCCCACATGATCGATTACGGCAACAATCCCGCCGGGCTTCATGCCGGTGAAAAGATTCGACAGCACGATAGCAGGATCCATTTTCTCAAATTTATACTGTTCGCTTTCCCAGTAAAAGTCATGATAGATCAGATGCAGCATGGCGAAATCAATGCTGTCTGGCGATGGTGTGTGATCCGGCAGTTGCGAAGGCACCATGGTCACGTTGGGCTGCCGTGCAGTGACCGATGCCCATTTGGCCTTGGACTGCTCGCTAGTCGTGAACTGCGGCGGATTGACCGCTATCACCGATCCCTCGGGACCGACGGCGCGGCCCAGAATTTCACTATAATAGCCGCCACCGGCAAAAATATCGAGCACGGTGTCCCCGGCTTCGAGCCCCATGAAGGTGAGCACTTCGGCGGGCTTGCGGCTCTCGTCGAGCTTGATATCGGCTTCATCCCGGCCCGGATCAGAAACCGCAGCGGCGAAATCGGGGGTGACTTCTGATGCGCTAGCGGATGGCGGGGATTGTGCCGCCTCCGCATAAGCCGGAGCCACGACCATCAAGGCTGAGCTTGCCAAGGCCAATAATATAGATGCGCGCATGATTTTTCTCCCCAATATTGTGAGCAGCATGAACCTGCTGACGCTATTGCACAAGCGGTGGTAAAGCGATTGGTCTATGTTAGAAAGCCGTTGGTCGAAACGGGTTTACACCTCACTTCCGCTGGATCTTTCCATAACCCATCTTCCGGGTTCCCGGACGCCCTTCGGTTGACCGGCCCTTTGGCTGCGCAAGCTGCAGATCGGCGGGCAGGCCGAGTTCCTCCGCTTCCAGCTTGCGGATTTCGTCGCGCAGGCGGCCCGCGGTTTCGAATTCGAGATCAGCTGCGGCGTCGCGCATCTGTTTCTCGAGGCTTTCGATATGCGCTCTCAGATTATGGCCGACCAGATGACCTGCTTCCACGTCGATCGCGCCGGTGACCATATCCTTGGCCGTGGCGTGGGCGACAATATCCCCGATATTCTTCTTGATCGATGTCGGCGTGATTCCGTGCTCGAGATTATATTCGACCTGCTTCTCGCGGCGGCGATCGGTTTCGCTGATCGCGCGTTCCATCGATCCGGTCATCCGGTCGGCATATAATATGACACGGCCATCGACGTTACGCGCGGCGCGGCCGATGGTCTGGATTAGCGAGGTTTCGCTGCGCAGGAAGCCTTCCTTGTCGGCGTCCAGTATCGCCACCAAACCGCATTCCGGAATATCCAGGCCTTCGCGCAGCAGGTTGATGCCAACCAGCACATCATAGACGCCCAGCCTGAGATCGCGGATCAGCTCGATCCGTTCCAGCGTCTCGACATCGCTGTGCATGTAGCGGACCTTGATCCCCGCCTCGTGCATGAATTCGGTTAGATCCTCCGCCATCCGCTTGGTCAGTGTGGTGATCAAAGTGCGATAGCCCTGCGC
>JAGXGT010000113.1 GCA_024636595.1 Sphingomonadales bacterium
GTGAAGCTGCGATCGCCATAGACCGTAATCTTGGTCGGGATCGGCGTGCCTTTTTCAAGCTTGTCCGTAGCCGCGTTAAACGCCTTGCAGAATTCCATGATATTGACGCCGCGCTGACCCAATGCTGGGCCGATCGGCGGGGATGGATTTGCAATACCGGCAGGTACTTGCAAATTGATATAACCATCAATTTTCTTAGCCATTTGGCTGTCCTTTCATTCTTTTGGGATTGGCGAAATTGCCGCACCCGCAAATTAAGTGGTCAAACGGAGAGCATGCTCTCCTCCCACACTGGTATTCGAAACCGGAGTTTCAAATTTCTGTGTACCCCGGAGCTGATCCGGAGCTTTGCGCGACAATCGCAAATATTGCCTCTTGCCGCACCGGTTCCGCATCAAATGCGGAACACAAAACTAGCTGATCAGGTCGACTTCGCCGAAGTCAAGTTCGACCGGCGTTGCGCGGCCGAAGATGGACACGGAAACCTTGACCTTGTTCTTGTCGAAATCCAGTTCCTCGACAATGCCGTTGAAGCTGTTGAACGGGCCGGATTTGACCTTGACCTCGTCGCCAATTTCATAAGCGACCGTGATCCGTTCTTTCGGAGCGTTGGCGGCTTCTTCCTTGGTGTTGAGAATGCGGGCCGCTTCGCTTTCGCTGATCGCCTGCGGCTTGCCGCTGCTGCCGAGAAAGCCGGTTACTTTGGGCTGGTTCTTGACCAGGTGATAAACATCATCGGTCATTTCCAGCTTGGCAAGGACATAGCCGGGGAAGAATTTCCGCTCCGACTGAATCTTCTTGCCGCGCTTGACTTCGGTAATCGTCTCGGTCGGGACTTCGATATCCTCGACCAGTTCGGTCAGACCCAGACGCTTGGCGTCGGCCTCAATGGCTTCCTTGACCTTGTGTTCAAAGCCCGAATAAGCGTGAATGATATACCAGCGTGCCATGCGAATAACCTAAAAAATCTGTGTGGGGCGTTTATGCAAGGCTCAGGAGCCAGGCTACAATGCCGTTAAAAATCGAATCAACGCCCAGAAAAAACAAGCCCAGGATGGTGGTCATGATCAGCACGAGGATCGCCGTGCGGACGGTCTCCGGCCATGTAGGCCAGACGACCTTATTGGTCTCGGCCTTGACCTGATTCATGAATTCGCCTGGATTGACTTTTGCCATGCTTGATTCCCTAAACTCTCTCCCCGGTTTTAACATAAACTCCGGGTGTCAGCCATTTGACTGTGTTCGGATATATGCATGGTTTCGGAAAGAACCAGCCCTTTAGACGCAGATTCCCGGATTCGCAAGAAAAAGAAGGGGAATTTACCGTGGCGCGGCCTCTGCGACTCGTCGCCGGACCAATTGCGCAAAAATTTCGGTCGTCAGTCCTTGCTGCCCGACAATATTCTGCTCGGGTGCATGCCGTCGACATAGCCCATGAAGGGCGGATGGATATTGTAACCCAGCAACTCCTGCACCCGTTTCGGAAAGCGCGCGACTTTTTCCGGCGGTACGGCGAGCAATTGCTGCTCCAGCGGCCGGCACCAGCCCTTGCAAAATTGCGGCGTCACGATCAGGCGATGGGCATCGGAGCTGTTGCCGCCGCCGCGGTGCCACAAGGTGCCTTTGGCGATCATCAGCGAACCGGCCGGCATGGTCGCCTTGATCCTATCGGGATGATCGTTGTTGTCACCGACCTGTTCGCCGGACAGGCGCGGTTTGAAATCGGTAGAGCGATTCGCTCCCTCGGGCTGCTCATTGCCCCATTTGTGGCTGCCGGGGATGATTTCAGTGGCGCCATTTGTTTCGGTCGTGTCGCTGATCGACCAGAAGGTCGACAGGCTTAATGGGTCGCGCGGTCGGGCCAGCGCGCAATGGCTGTCGTCAAAATGCCAAGGCTGGACGGTTTCGCCGGGATGCAGGTTTATCGCCAGACAGGCATAGAGCAGGCAGCTTTCGCCCAGCTCGCGGTCGGCAAAGGCCAGTTGCAGCGGATGGGAAATCAGGTCGGCAAACACCGGATCCTTGTCGAGCATGCCGTAAATGCGATTGGACTGCACGCCTTCGAAATTATTGCGCCCCCGGATGTCGGCATCGATCCAGGGTTTGAGCGCCGCACGCTGTTGTTCCAGCTGTTCGGGGGTCAGGATATCGGTGAAGATGACATAGCCGTCCTCCTGAAACTGTTCCCAGGCATCTTCGAAACTGCGGCCATGCAAATAGGGGCTGAGGTCCGCCGTCGGTGATTCGATCTTGCTCGCTACATTCATCCGTCCGCTCCTTGATTCGCCTTCCGGGATAGCTCTACCGTCTATTTGAATTGAATTCAATTCAAATAGACGGTAGAGCGGCATGAAACGGGACAGGGAAGGGACATGGCAATGGCCGGACAAAGCAAAACAGCCGATAGTTCAGACCGCAAGATAGTGCGTGCCGCCAAGATTCTGGCCGCTGCAGAAATGATTTTGCGCGAAGCAGACGGCGAACTCGAAATGGGTCAGGTCGCCGATCAGGCCGGCGTTTCGGTCGGTCTTGCCTATCATTATTTCGGGTCCAAATCCGGTATGCTGGGCGCGATCATTCACGCCTTCTATGATCGCTATAATCAGGTGGCCAACCAATATATCGATCCGGATATCGAGTGGGGCGTGCGCGAGAAACGCCGGCTAATGGCTGTGGTCGAGTTTCTCTACAATGACCCGATGGCTCCGATCATCCTCGGCAAGATGGCCCAGACCAACCAGGTTGCGGCGGTGGAGTCCGCTCGTCATGAAGAAATGATCGAAATGGCGATCCGCAACATCAGGTCGGGTATCAAGCGCGGGGATATCGGTTCTCATATCGATCCGACGATTGCGGGGGCAGCGATCACCGGCGCGATCCGCAGCGGCATCATGCACGCGATGGGCATGCGACCGCGACCGGATTCGGCCAAGCTCACGCACCAGATATGGGGGATGATTGCAGGCGCGCTCGATATCGAGCGTTAGGCCTCAATAGCGTTCGATCAGATCCCATTTGTTGCCGAACGGATCGCCCCATTTCACGACCATGCCATAAAGCTCCTCCCGCGGCTCTTCGAGAAACAGGATGCCGGCGCGCTGCATGATCGCATAATCGGTTTCAAAATCATAGGTTTCCAGAAACAGGAACACCCGGTCGCCGGCCTGCTCGCCGATCACTTCTTCCTGCGCTTCGTTCGCGGCTTTTGCGAGCAACAGGCGGGTTTCGGTGCTTCCGGGTGGGGCTACCAGCACCCAGCGCTTGTCTTCTGACAAGTGTGTGTCTTCGATCAGTTCAAACCCCATCAGGCCGACATAAAATTCAATCGCCGGATCATAATCGGGAACGATCAGGGTGATGGCGGAAATAAACTGGGGCATGATGATTTCGGTGCAAGAAAAGGGAAAATGGCAGGAGTGCACGGACTCGAACCGTGGGCCCTCGGTTTTGGAGACCGATGCTCTACCAACTGAGCTACACTCCTGCACAGGCCGTTTCGCCCTCGCGGAACAGCCGGTTCGCGGGCATTAGCGCCCTGCGACGCATTCGGCAAGCGTGATTGTTTGGCGGCCGGTGAATCGCCGCGCGATTGGATTTGACCAATCTGTTGTGGACCGGATGAGGGGGCAGGCGGCCCTTGTGGGCTCAAATCGTCATCCCCTGCTATCAATTTATCGGCTTTTCTCTAACCCGCCGCAGCTGCTATGCTGCTAGTCCATCCGTTGAGGAGGCAAATATGACAGACGCAGGGACACCGCTTTCAGAAAAGCCCGAACCGCTCAAAGTCCTGCGGATTTTCCGGGGCAAGGACGCGCCCAGTCTCGATGAGGCGGGGCATATGAGCTACGTCGATGACGACCCGGTGATTTTGCAGGGTGCGGCCAAGCTCGGCGAGGCGGGCATTGGCGACGGCGCGGTGTTGAAATGCCTGTTCAGCGGCTTCGGCTTTTCGCTCCACTATGTCTGGTTCAAGCCGGGTTACCCCTTGCCGCTGCACAGCCATGACAGCGATTGTCTCTATTATCTGATCAGTGGCGATATCAAAATGGGCACGGAAGCAATGGCCGCAGGCGATGGCTTTTTCCTGCCCGCTGGAACGCCCTATACCTATACGATCGGTGACGAGGGCGTCGAACTGCTCGAATTCCGTACGCAGGAAGATTTCGATATCCGGTTCAAGGGCAAGACCGACGCCTATTGGGAGAAAATGCTCGAAAAACTCCGCGCCGAGCAGCCGAAATGGAAAGAGGCGCTACCGCCGGTCAGGGATTATCGCAATGCCTGACCCGGGGCCTGAACTGGGCGCCTGAACCGGGTCACTCCGCTGCTTGCAGCTGCGGCGCGAAGATACGTTCCAGTTCGGTATCATCCGCATTGGTCAATCGATCAACCCATCGGTGGAACGCCTGACCACCGCCTTCATTGCGGCCAAACCAGACTTTGTCGATCAGGCCGGATTGCAGAGATTCATGCTGGCGTTTTCCGGTTTTATAATCTTCTTCCGCGACCACGACTTCGAGGAAATCAAACTGCTCCCGCGCGCCCTGACGGACGGCATCGTCGGTTGGTTCATTCTCCATCACGTAAAATTGCGTGGTGAAGCTCTCGCCAACGGTCTTGCCGGGGAATAGCTGCGAGATCATCGCGCCGCGACCGCCGCCGCCATAGAAGCTGGCGATCGAGATATGCGGGAAGATCGTCCAGACGCCTTGCAACAGGGCGTCAATCGGCCAGTCTTTTTCATCGATCTCGCTGAGATCAATCTGCTCGTCGCTGCCGGTCTTCTGAATGAATTTCGAAGGCGAGGAAAGCCGCTGATGCGGTCCCCAGGAGAAATAATTGGCGCGGTTGAAAAAGTCCGCGCCGAACGTGTCCTTGTGCAGGACCGGCAGGTGATAGAAGTCGAGATAGCCGTCATAGGCGGTTTTCCAGTTCGGTCCCGGAATGGTGCGCTGATCGAACAGGTGCCAGCCGTCGAAGCCGAAATGTTCGAGCAGGCTGTCATAGCCGCAGAGATAGGACTCGATATCGAGGGTGCTGTCCGGATCCAGCGTCGCCCAGATCAGGCCGGCGCGTTCCAGCGTCGGGAATTTCTTCAGGCAAAATGCCGCCTTGTCGACCGTGCCGAAATCTCTTGGCGACGCAATCGCCAGCAGGTCGCCGTCATTCTTGAAGGTCCAGCCGTGATAGCCGCAGGTGAAGCGTGACGCCTTGCCGCTGCCTTGTGCCACCGGATTGCCGCGATGGGTGCAGCTGTTCAGGAAAGCCTGTGCGGTACCGTCCTTCTGGCGCGTGATCAGCACCGGGATACCGGCCATGTCCATCGCCTTGTAGCAACCCGGCTCGGGCAGTTCGCAGGATGGCGCCATCATCAGCGGCAGCCGCTTGAAGATCAGGTTTTTCTCGCGTTCGAACCGCGCTTCATCGGTATAGTCCGATGCGGGTACGGCGACCACGTCATCGACCAGCTCCATCGTGTCTGCCTTGCCATGCTCAACCAGTGAACGGGTCATTTCCAACAATTGCTGCCGCGACATCTCTCTTGCTCTCCTCAGATTCCGCGCAAGAATATCAGATTCGTGCAAAGCGGGAACTATTCTTTCTGCGAAGGGGCAGGTGCCGGTACTTTTTCGGAATTGGGTTCGTTGCGGGTCCAGATCCAGCTGCCAGTGATTACTGCGGCGACGAGCGGAACGAGATTCCAGGGCGGTTTGACAAACAGCAGCGCAACCACACAGCTGACTGCGAATGCCACCGTCGATGCCCATTTGCCACGCCGGGAGATCGCGCGGCGTTCCCGCCAGTTTTTGATATGATGGCCAAAGACATGATGCTCGACCAGCCATGACTCCAGCCGCGGCGAGCTATTGGCGAAACAGAAAGCGGCGAGGATCATGAACGGGACCGTGGGCAGCAGCGGCAACAGGACACCGATGCCGCCCAGTGCCAGTGAAGCCAGACCCGCTACCAGATAGAATTGCCGTTTCATCACTGCGCTCTATCACGCTTTGTGGCGATTGCCGACAGATTCGATATAGCTGTTGTGACCGCGGGAAGCGATCAAGCGGGCTTTGCCATAGCGGCAGGATCGGGTGACGATGCGAAGCGCAGCAGGCCATAGCCCAGCAGTCCGGAAATCAGCGACCCGCTGATCACCCCCAGCTTGACCGTTTCGATCTGCTCAGGGTCGACAAAGGCGAGATTGCCAATGAACAGGCTCATCGTGAAGCCAATGCCGGTCAGGCAGGCAAGGCCGTATAGTTGCAGCCAGGTGACGCCAGCCGGTAACTTCACCAGTCCCGCCTTTGTCGCCAGAAAGATAAAACCGAACACGCCGAGCTGTTTGCCGATGACCAGTCCCGCCGCAATACCAAGCGCCAGCGGTGCCATCAGATCGGCAATCTGCAGCCCGGCCAGGGACACGCCAGCGTTGGCGAAGGCGAATATCGGCAGCACCAGAAAGGCGGTCCACGGGTGCAGGATATGTTCGAGATGCTTCAGCGGCGAGCTGCCATCCTTGGCGTTCAACGGAATTGCAAGCGCTGCGATCACTCCGGCCAGAGTCGCGTGAACGCCCGATTTCAGGACGCATATCCAAAGGAATGTGCCGACCAGAATATAGGGCGCGGTCCGGATA
>JAGXGT010000019.1 GCA_024636595.1 Sphingomonadales bacterium
AAGCAGGTCACGATCCTCTGCTCCGGTATCGGCAAGGTCCACGCCGGTGCCGCCGCCCTCTATATGCACAGCCACTTCCACCCGGACCTGTTTCTGGTGATCGGCACCGCCGGCCATGTCAGCAGCAGCGAAGGTGACTGTTTCTACCTCAGCGAATCCCTGCAAGCCGACTACGGCACGCTGGAGAAGTTCGGTGAGCATGATGGCTTCACCCATTATAATGCCGGTGCCTGGCCGATTGGGCCCTCGGACTGGAAACCCTTCACGTCCCATCCGATGCCCGAAGCTCTCGCCCTGCCCCAGGCAAGGATCGCGACCGCCGACTGTTTTGTGAAATGCCCCGAACGCTCGGGCTATTTGCGCGATGTGCTCAAAGCCGATCTGGTCGACATGGAGACCGCAGCCGTCGCACAAATTGCCGCGCTGCTCGATATCCCCTGGGCCGGGATCAAGGCGGTTACAGACGGAGCGAACAGCGACAGCTCGGGAGACTTTCACGCCAATCTCGAACGGGCGGCAAACCGCGCCGCCGATGAAGCCGCGCGGTTCATCGAGTTGCTATGATTGCATTTGACAAGCCATCACAATCTTAGCCATGAAATGGATGGTCGCTCAATAATCGGAGCCAAGCCACGTGCCAATAGTTGAATTTTTCGTCAGAAAAACGCTACATCTTATGCCGATATTGTTCGGTTTTCTGTTCTTTGGGCCACTTTTTGCACAGATTATGGATAGATTCGGCTGGCAGCAACCGTTGGGCCTGTCGACCCTGACCCTGGGCCTGATCATCGGCGGCGCCTGGGGCATATTGGCGTTCTTCCGGGGCAGCTGGATATGGGCGAGACCATGACCGAGGCAGAACTGCGCAAGCAGGAGCGAATGATAGCCCGCAAATATGCCGATCGCTTCCCGTGGGAAGTGCCGGTCTGGGGCCTCGGCAATCTGCTGATCTGGCTGTCGCTCTGGCCACTGGTTTTTCTGGACATATTGCCGCTGTGGATTGCGTTCCCAATCGCCTGTGTCAACGTGATGGCCTGCTTCCTGCCCGCGCACGAAGCGGTACACGGCATGATCGCCAGACCCGGTCAAAGGCTGCGCTGGCTGAACGAACTGGTTGGCCATCTCAGCCTGCTACCGATGGCCATGCCCTATCGCATCCAGAAACTGACCCATTTCGAGCACCACAAGCATGTCAATCATCCGGAAAATGACCCCGACATCACCACCCGGTCCAAAGGTCCGTGGCACGCCATCTGGCAAAGCTTCGTCCAGCGGCAACGCGGCAAGGGCGGGGTGCTGCGCGGCTCTGGTTATATCCTGGAAAAAATCGGGCGATCCGATGTGCTAGTCGACGGCGCGCTCTATCAGCTGAGCTTCTTCGCCTCCTTATTCGCGCTGGCGTGGACCGGCTATGCGATAGAGGCGGCGTTGCTCTGGTGGGCACCGCGCCATATCGGCATCGCCTATATCCAGTTTTTCTTCAGCTGGGCCCCGCATCATCCAGCGGTCAAACGGGGCCGTTATGACAATGCCAAATTTTTCAAAAGCCGGGTCGGCAATATCGCCTCGATGGGCATGCAATATCACCTGATCCACCACCTCCACCCGTTCATTCCGCTAACCGACACACCCAAGGCCTTTCGCGAACTGCGGCCGATATTGGAGGCAAGAGGCTGCCGGTTTGAGGGAGACTTAAAGTAAACGCATTTGCCCTAGCTCTCCACCCAATTGCCGTGAAATCCCGGCGGTATCCGGTGCGGAACATGGATCACCGCTTGCGGCTCGCCGAGAAAATCATCCGCGTTCAATATCTGCAACTCGGTGGTTTCGTTGGCGGAGTCAATCACCAGCCCGATTAGCCAGCCATCATCTTCCTCGCTATCTTCCCCGGAATCTTCCGAACGCGGAACGAACACAAATTCGCCGGGATAGCGATCTTCGCCCAGTTCTCGGGTCAGTGTTTCCCTGCTTTCCAGATCATGCTTGAATAGCTGCGATCCGCCGCGGTCAAACACGCCGCTGTCATTTTCGGCCAGCGCGACGCTGTAGACATAGCGATAGGGCTGCGCCGTCATGCGTTCATTATAGCGCGGAAATTCCTGATTTTTGTCATGAATGATCTTGCGGTCGACCGACTTTGTTTCCGGATCGATCGTCCAGCGTTCAAACCGCGCCCATTCGCCGCCGGGGCCGTAAGGCGACTGCGCATACATGCTTTCATGCACGACAACATCAACAATGACTTTTCCATCGGCGGTCTCGAACGCGTTGGCCGGGTGGAAAACATAGCAGGGCTCGACATCGCACCAGATGATATCGTCATTGCTGCCGGTCTTGGGCAGCAGGCCGACCCGCGCGCCATGGTCCGGATTCCAGTCATAAGGGAACTGGAAACCCTTGATCAGCCGTTTCATCGACAGAGTCGCGGGCAAGTCGAGCACCAGCACATAATTTTTGGTGATGGCGCAATCGTGGATCGACGGGCCGTCCTTGACCGCAATCGGCTCCTCGCGAATGACCTTGCCATTCGGATCAACCACCACATGCCAGACCGTATCCTGCGTCGCTGCATCATAGCAGATCGCGTGCCGGTCACCGGTTTTCGGGTCGAGATGCGGATGGGCGGAAAAGGCATGGGTCAGGGTGCCGTCGAACGGATTATGCTTGATCGTGTCCAGCTCGTCGTTCAGCTCGACCGGAAAACCGCCTGCCTCGACGATTGCAAACGTCCTACCATCAATGCCGACAATATTGGTGTTGGCTGTATCCGACCGCGGATTGCGCGCACCGGGCTTGCGCGGCTCACCCAGCGCATCGCTCACCGCATTGCTGCGGATCCAGCGGTTGCGATACCAGGCCGCCTCGCCGCCCTTGATCCGGATGCCATGCGCCATGCCGTCGCCGACAAACCAGTGATGGCTCGGGCTATGCGCTTTTTTCAGCGGATTGGGTCCGATCCGCAGATAGCGACCGTCGAGCTGGTCCGGAATATTGCCGGTAACCTGCATCGCCGAGATCGTTTCCTCGCTCTGCATCGGCGTATGAAGACCGTCGAGAAATGGATGTCCGCCATTGGGCTCGGGCAGCCGCTTGCGGTTATAATTGGCCACGGCGGTAATAACCGGAGTGACAGCGGAACGGATTGTTTTCTCAATTACGGAAGCCATCGGAAATTCCTTCAGTTGAAAATTATATCGGCAGCCGATGCGGCAGCCGCGAATAATAGCATGATTCCGCCCGGATGAGGACGGCGCAGGACCAGCAGATTGCCCAGTCCGGAGACGGTGAATATCAGTATTGCCAGATAGGCTATCAGATCGCTGCCGCCCTGCCAGCGGTTGACCAGAACCGCGACACCAAGCGCGGCCCAGACCAGCGAGTGCAGTTGAAACATCGCCCAGGTCAGATCGCGCATCGGCTTCGCCGCCAATATTCCGCCGGTCTGTTCCCGGAACAGCGGCTGGAGCACCACCCGGTCACCGATGATATAATGCGCTACGGCAACCACCACGCCCAGCAAGGCGGCGGCATAAGCAAATAGCATCATCGGAAATACTCCTGTTGGCAAATCGACTCGCAATGTTTATGCTGTTAACATGCCAATCAATGCTAACAGTGTCAACATGTGTCTGCCGAAGGGCCAAACATGCTTCCAGTTCTTCCAGTGCCAGACCTTCCAATGAACGCGCCCTATCATCACGGCGATCTGCGCGCTGCTGCGCTGCAAATGGGGATGGAACGGCTGGCGAGTCAGGAACAGCCCGATCTCGGCCTGCGCGCCCTAGCCCGCGACCTCGGAGTCTCGGCAACCGCGCTATATCGCCACTTTCCGAACAAGGACGCGCTGCTCGACGCCTTGGCGCTGGAAGGCCTCAACCGGCTGGGCCGCAACCAAGCCCAAGCGGCAGCGCAAGCTGGCGGCGGCTATGAGGGTTTCGCCGAGGTCGGGGTCACCTATGTCACATGGGCGGTCGAAAACCCGGCGTTGCTGCGCCTGATCTACAATCGCATCGGCCAGGTCGACCTGACCACCGATGATCCGACCGCGATGGGCGAAGCCTTTCATCAACTGCGCGCCGGCATTGCCGCGATGATCCCCGACGAAATGTCCAAGGATCAGCGCGCCGCCGCCGCCCTGCACGCCTGGTCCCTGGTCCACGGACTGGCGATGCTGATCCTCGACGGCCAGGTCGCGTATGATCCGGAGATGGTCCGCAAGGTGGTGCTGATGACGGATTTCAAGGACAACTGACCCATCTTCCGACCAGCCGCCTCTATATAAATCGTGCTTAACCTGCCTTTTACCCGCTTCTGCTAGCTCTCCCGTTCGAAGGTCAGGCGGGAAGCACAGTAAAAGCGAATGCGAAATTTCTTCACCAACAGCGATGCGCAGCGGAAGCTCTTGGTCGGGGCCATTCTGGCCCTGATCTGCGTTCTCGGGCTGCTCGAACTGGCCCTCGCCGACCGCAAATATGGCCTGTTTACCGGCGGCTTCGGCCAGTCGCAGGCGATCGACACGCGCACCGAGCGTTTGCTCTTCCTTGCCGGCTACGTCTCTTCGATGGCCATGCTGGTCACTGCTGTCTGGTGGATCATCGTTCGGATTTTCCGCAGCAAAAGGTCCTGGCCGCCTTTATTCTTTCTGGTGACCATCGTCGGTGGTAGCTACGCCCTGCTGCTCGCTCTGACCTTCAAGCTCGGCCAATATTTTAGCGATACGATGAGCTTTACACTGATGGCGAATCTCGGTGGTGGCAGCCTGACCGACGCATTGCTGTTTGTGTCCAACGAGATTTTTCTTGGCATCACTGCGCTGCTGCTCGGCCTGGTCGGTTATATCTTTATATTCCGATGGCTTTCCCGAAAATTCCCGGTGCAGCCTGGCCATCCTGTCTGGCCTGCCCGTGGTCGCGTCGTCATTGGATTGTTTTTCTCAACCCTGTTGCTTGCCGTGACGGTACCGGCAGCTTCGATCGATGTGCAAAACGGTCTGAACCGCACCCTCGCGTGGGGCCTGTTCGCCAAGGCTGCCAACACCATTACCGACTTTGACAATGATGGCTATGGCTGGGTCTCGAGCATGCCGGACCGGCACCCGTTCGACAGCTCGCGTTATCCGCTGGCGCTGGATGTGCCGGGCAACGGCATCGACGAGGATGGCTATGGCGGCGATCTGCAATTGTCAGCGATGGAGACCCAGCAGCCAAGCACAATAATCTCGGGCAAACGCCCGAACCTCATTCTGATCGTGATGGAAAGCGCCCGCTATGATACAATCGGCAAGCGTATCAACGGCAAGCCGGTTGCGCCCCATCTCGAAGCCATCGCAAAATCGGGCAGCGTCATTACGCCGGTCTTCAGCCATGTCGGCTTTACCACCGCTTCGCTCAAATCGCTATTTGGCGGCGCTCTGCAACCGGCCATTGAATCCCCCTCCCTGTTCCGTGAGCTCAAATCCAGCGGCTATGGAATATCTGTGTTCTCTGGTCAGCCAGAAGATTTTGGCGATATTTCGAAAACCGTCGGTATGCGCGAAAATGCCGATATTTTCATCGATGGCGAAAAGCTGAAAGATCTTCGCGCTTTCAGCAACGGCGCGCAAGGATCGATCCTCGTCGATGAGAAGCATCTTCTGAAAGCATTTGCGGAAAAATATGCGCCGCCATCAAAATGGGACCAGCCGCAATTTCTCTATTTCAATTTCCAGTCGCCGCATTTCCCCTATTTTCACGAGGGGATGCCACTCACATTGACCGACAGAGCTTTGCCCCGCTCCGAGATCAGCGCTGACAAACGGGATTCGCTGCAGCAGACCTACTGGAACGCCGTCAACTATTCGGATCAGCAGCTGGGCGAGCTGGTCTCCCGGTTAAAAAGCGCCGGCGTATGGGACAATAGCGTGGTTGTCATAACCGGCGATCATGGCGAAGACCTGTTCGAGGACGGCATGCTGGGCCATGGCCACAATATCAATATCCGCCAGTACGGTACGTTCTTGGTAACCAACCAGCCCGGCGTGACGGCCGACGGCCCGATTGGGTTGAGCGACTATCGCACGATAATATTGTCGCTGCTTGAGGGCAAAAAGCCGCATATCGCCGCAAAGCCGGTGCTGATGACGGTCGGCGGTCTCGATCGACCCACCCAGATCGGCATCGCCGAAAGCGGTTCGCGCATTACCTCCCTCCGGCTTGATACCGGGGAAGCCTGCCTGGTCGAGCAAAAGCGATGCGCCAATGCCCATAATCTCTCCGAAGCATTCAAGGAGCGCGTTGATCGATTGATTCAGACTTGGGGATCGGCGCGGTGGCAAAACCGGTCCTCAGCACCGCGTGACTGAACATTGTTGAACTATTGTTCAGCCCGCCCTCTTGACCCAAATCCAACATCTCCCTATATCCGCCACTCACCACAGATTTCGAGACAGGGCGTGCAGTCGCGCGGCGCGCCAGAAGAAATGAAATTTGCACGGTTTTCAGGACGCTAAAAAGCTGCAGTTTCCCGCTTTGGGAGACATGCGGCTTTTGTTGTCTTGAAGCGCCTCCACATATTGATTTTCCGCCGGTTTTCCGGCGATGGCGAGAAGGCAAAACTATATGGCTACCCAAGCAGCTTCGGTCAAAACGACGGCTCCGACCCCCACCCGCAAGAAACGCATCCGCAAGATTTTCGGCGACATTCACGAAGTCATCGAGATGCCGAATCTCATCGAAGTGCAGCGCGAATCATACGAACAGTTTCTGCGCTCGGACGCTTCGATCGGATATGTTTCTGGGCTGGAAAAAACGCTGCGCAGCGTTTTTCCGATCCGCGATTTTGCCGGTACTGCCGAAATGGACTTCGTCAACTATCAGCTCGAAGATCCCAAATATAATGTTGAAGAATGCCGTCAGCGGGGCATCACCTATGCCGCGCCGATGAAGGTTACCCTCCGCCTGATCGTGTTCGAGGTCGATCCCGAAACCGAAGCACGCTCGGTTCTCGATATTAAGGAACAAGACGTTTACATGGGCGACATGCCTTTGATGACAAAGAACGGCACGTTCGTCATCAACGGCACCGAGCGCGTTATCGTCAGCCAGATGCACCGTTCGCCCGGTGTGCTGTTTGACCATGACCGCGGCAAGACCCACTCGTCCGGCAAATTCCTGTTCGCCGCCCGCGTCATTCCTTACCGCGGCAGCTGGCTCGACTTTGAATTTGACGCCAAAGACATCGTAAACGTCCGTATTGACCGCAAGCGCAAGCTGCCGGTGACCGCACTGCTGCGTTCGCTCGGTGATGCGATCCTTCAGGTCAAAGAAAAGAAGCCTGACTTCAAGGCCGGTGAAATGGTCCGTGTCGGCGGCATGAAGCAGCCTGCCGAAATTCTCGAAGTCGACGGCAATCTGATCACCATCCGCGAACCGATGGGCGCGATTGACTTCAATGGCGGCAAGATCGAAGACGAAGGCCGCACCAAGAGCGCCGAAATCGTCAAGATCGTCAAGCAGGGCTATTCGGAAGAAGATATCCTCAACCTCTTTTACGGGCGCATTGTTTACAAGCGTGCCAAAGACGGCTGGACCATCCCCTTCGTCGCCGAGCAATGGCGCGGCATTAAGCCAACCTTTGATATTGTCGACGCACAGAGCGGCGAAGTCGTTTTTGAAGCGGCGACCAAGATCACACCGCGGGCAGCGAAAAAAGCTGAATCCGACGGCATGAAAAATATCGTCATCCCGACCGAGGAAATTTTCGGTCGCTACAGCGCCTTTGACCTGATCAACGAGAAAACCGGCGAAATCTACATCGAAGCCGGTGACGAAGTGACCGCAGAAAATCTCGAAAAGATCGACAATGCCGGAATCGACGCGCTCGAATTGCTTGATATTGACCATGTCACAACCGGACCATGGATCCGCAACACGCTGAAAGCCGACAAGGCCGAAGACCGTGACGGCGCGCTTTCCGACATCTACCGCGTCATGCGCCCTGGTGAACCACCAACGCGTGAAACCGCAGAAGCCCTGTTCGAAGGCCTGTTCTTCGATCCGGAGCGCTATGACCTTTCTGCCGTTGGCCGCGTAAAACTCAACATGCGTCTCGAACTGGATGCGCCGGCTGATTATACGATCCTGCGCAAGGAAGATATTCTCGCGGTTGTCAAAACCCTCGTCGACCTCAAGGACGGCAAGGGCGAAGTCGATGATATCGATAACCTCGGAAACCGCCGTGTCCGTTCCGTTGGCGAATTGCTGGAAAACCAGTACCGCGTCGGCCTGCTGCGCATGGAGCGCGCCGTCAAGGAACGCATGAGCAGCGTTGACGTATCCACCGTGATGCCAAACGACCTCATCAATGCCAAGCCTGCTGTCGCGACCGTTCGCGAATTCTTCGGCTCCTCGCAGCTGTCCCAGTTCATGGATCAGACCAACCCGCTTTCGGAAGTCACCCATAAACGCCGCGTGTCAGCGTTGGGCCCCGGTGGTCTGACCCGTGAACGCGCTGGCTTTGAAGTCCGCGACGTTCACCCAACCCATTATGGCCGTATCTGTCCGATTGAAACGCCGGAAGGCCCGAACATCGGCCTGATCAACTCGCTGGCCTCGTTCAGCCGCGTCAACCAATATGGTTTCATTGAAACCCCCTATCGGAAAGTCGTGGACAACAAGGTTACCGACGATGTTCTCTATCTCTCCGCGATGGAAGAGCAGAAGCATACCGTCGCACAGGCGAACGCCGAACTGACCGAAGACGGCAGCTTTGTGGAGGAAATCGTTTCCTCGCGTCAGGCTGGCGAATTCCTGATGGCACCGCGCGACATCATCACTTTGATGGACGTCAGCCCGAAACAGCTGGTGTCGGTTGCCGCCTCGCTCATTCCGTTCCTGGAAAATGATGACGCCAACCGCGCCCTCATGGGATCGAACATGCAACGTCAGGCCGTGCCTTTAGTGAAAGCCGAAGCACCGTTTGTCGGCACCGGCATGGAAGAAACCGTCGCCCGCGACTCTGGCGCTGCAATCGCCGCGCGCCGCTCCGGTATCGTCGATCAGGTGGATGCCACCCGTATCGTGATCCGCGCATCCGGTGCGGTGGAAGCAGGCAAATCCGGCGTGGACATTTACACGCTGCAGAAATTCCAGCGCTCCAACCAGAACACCTGCATCAACCAGCGTCCGCTGGTGAAAGTTGGTGAAATGATCCAGCAAGGCGACACGATCGCCGATGGTCCATCCACCGACATGGGTGAGCTGGCGCTCGGCAAGAACAGCCTCGTCGCCTTCATGCCTTGGAATGGCTACAACTACGAGGATAGTATCCTGATCTCCGAGCGGATCGTGAAAGACGACGTCTTCACCTCGATCCATATCGAAGAATTTGAAGTCATGGCCCGCGACACCAAGCTTGGACCAGAAGACATCACCCGCGATATTCCCAATGTCGGTGAGGAAGCCCTGCGCAACCTCGACGAAGCCGGCATTGTCTATATTGGTGCGGAAATCGAACCAGGCGATATTCTCGTCGGCAAGATCACGCCCAAGGGTGAATCGCCAATGACGCCGGAAGAAAAGCTTCTCCGCGCCATCTTTGGTGAAAAAGCTTCTGATGTTCGCGATACCTCACTGCGTCTGCCGCCTGGCGTTGCCGGTACGGTGGTCGAGGTTCGTGTGTTCAACCGGCACGGTATCGACAAGGACGAACGCGCCCTGGCGATCGAACGCGAAGAAATCGGCCGCTTTACCAAGGATCGCGACGACGAACGCGCCATCCTCAACCGGGCAACTTTCAACACGCTAAAAGACATGCTGATCGGCCAAACCGCGACCTCCGCGCCGAAGCCGATGAAGAAGGGCGCTGAAATCACCGAGGAAAGCCTGACCGAACTGGAGCAGGTTGACTGGTGGAAGATTGCCGTCAAGGACGACAAGGTTCAGGCCGATTTCGAAGCCACCCGTCAACAATATGACGAAGCGATCAAGCTGATCAACGAACGGTTCGAAGACCGTCGTGAGAAGCTGGAACGCGGCGACGAACTCGCACCGGGCGTCCTGAAGATGGTCAAAGTCTTTGTCGCGGTGAAGCGCAAGCTGCAACCAGGCGACAAAATGGCTGGCCGTCACGGCAACAAGGGGGTTATTTCTCGCATTCTGCCGCAGGAAGACATGCCGTTCCTCGAAGATGGTACGCCGGTTGACATCGTGCTCAACCCGTTGGGTGTGCCTTCGCGGATGAACGTCGGACAGATTTTCGAAACCCATTTGGGCTGGGCCGCACGTGGTCTGGGCCAGCAGGTTACCGAAGCGCTGGGAGAGTGGAAATTGGCCAACCCGGATCCACAGGCAGCATCCCCACCGGATGCGGTCAAGGAACGGCTCAAGGTCATTTACGGCGAGCAATATCACGAGGATATCGATTCCCGTGATACGGCTGAAATTGTCGAAATGGTTGGCCATCTCCGTCATGGTGTCCCGATGGGAACGCCGGTATTTGACGGTGCGCACGAAAGCGACATTTCCGACATGCTGGAACTGGCAGGTCTGGATCGCAGCGGGCAGGTCGATCTTTATGACGGCCGGACCGGCGACAAGTTCGACCGCAAGGTGACCGTGGGCTATATTTACATGCTCAAACTGCACCATCTGGTCGACGACAAGATCCACGCCCGTTCGATTGGCCCCTACAGCCTTGTCACGCAGCAGCCTCTTGGCGGTAAAGCGCAATTTGGCGGACAGCGTTTCGGGGAAATGGAAGTCTGGGCATTGCAGGCTTACGGCGCGGCTTACACGTTGCAGGAAATGCTGACGGTCAAGTCGGATGACGTGATCGGCCGGACCAAGGTTTACGAAGCGATCGTCAAGGGTGACGATACTTTCGAAGCCGGCGTTCCGGAAAGCTTCAACGTTCTGGTCAAGGAAATGCGGTCGCTCGGCCTCAACATTCAGCTCTCCAGCTTTGGTGACGATGATGATGAAGCGG
>JAGXGT010000114.1 GCA_024636595.1 Sphingomonadales bacterium
GTTGAAAGCGTGGGCCGCAAGGGACCGCTTCATAGCGGGCACTTCGATGCGCGCATGGACATTTGTTATTTTACGGAATACTTTCTTTTCCAGCATGCGGCGGAAGAAATTTACCGCAAATTACGACGAACTGGTTGCAGAGCGGATATTGTCCGCACCGGCACCGCAGCAGGAGCCTTTGCACCTCGCGGATTTACAGCGCGGATTGATGGAATTGTCTGACGATCAGAGAGAGGCGATCATATTGGTCGGCGCTGGAGGTTATTCCTATGAGGAAGCTGCTGAAATCGCGAACTGCGCTATTGGCACGATGAAGAGCCGTGTGTCGCGGGCCCGGAAATCACTAGTAGTGATTTTGGAAGAGGGGCGGTTCACCACTGCATCTGACGGCCATGTCAATCTGACCGCAACAGCGTTGGAAAATATCATTGGCGCTGTTGAGAAAATTGCACCTTAACCACTTTAACCCGGTCCGATCGCACACCAAGAACTGAGAAACCGCTTTTATCGCCGCAAAGCCGCACGGCGCGCACTGCTGTAATAGCAGAACCAGTCGCTCTTCCCTTCTTCTCCCAAGCCAGCACCACGGCCTGGATCAGGCCTGATCACAGATGTGATTATATCTGATCCACGGGTGCCGAAGTTGAAAAGAATAATGCCTGGCTGATCGCCGCCCGAATTGCATTGGGCTGGAATGGCTTGGTGATGAGGAAGGTCGGCTCAGGTCGCTCTCCTGTAAGCAACCGCTCCGGAAACGCGGTAATGAAAATGACCGGAACCGATATCTTGTCTAGGATATCCTTGACAGCATCGATGCCGGAACTGCCGTCAGCAAGCTGAATGTCCGCGAGTACCAGGGTCGGTTTTGCTTTTGCGACCGCTTCCAGCGCAGCCTTGTGAGTCGTCGCTGTGCCGCAAACACGATGCCCCAGCCCGGAGACGATTTGCTGAAGTTCCATTGAAATCAGGGCCTCGTCCTCGATTATCAGGACATCTGACCGGATTTCCTTATCGATCTCTGTGATCGCATCTTCCAGCAGGCCATTGATCGAATTTTCACCGACATCCGCAATTTTCGCGACTTCGCTGACCGAAAACCCTTCGAGCGCGGTAAGCAGCAAGACCTGCCGGCTGATCGGTGGGATTGAGTTTAGATGGCTTTGCGCGGTGTTGCTATCAAGCTCTTCTACCGCCGCGACGTGGGCGCTTTCCCATATTCCGGCAAAAATGCGATATAAATGAACCCGAACGTTATCATCGCCTGAAACGGATTCCGGATCGGCGATAATCGCCTCAAGCGTTGCCTTGACATAGGCATCACCGCTTTTTTGGCTGCCGGTCAATGCGCGCGCATATCGGCGGAGATACGGAAGGTGGGGTTTCAAAGTTTCGGCTAGTGACATGTCATATATCTCCGTGATGGGCACCCTACGCATGATAGAGAAAAGGGTTCCACAAAATTTGGCGGCGCGATGGACTCTGCTAAATCAGGGATTATGGCTCGGTCTGGAACCAATTTGGCGGTCAGTAGTAGAATCATTATTAACCAGCATATGGAGAAAAAGAAATGACAGGCAATTATTCGGAAGAAATGGGCGCAGTGAAATCAGATCTGCAGACGCTGAAGGAAGATTTGGCAACTTTGACGAAGTCCGTCAAGGCTGATGCGCAAGCCAATGCGCTGGAGTTACGCGCGAACGCGAAAACGAAATTCGACGCAGCGCGTGCCAACGCGGTGGACGCAGGGACCAAGGGCCGCAAAAAAGCCCAGGTCACCATTCAGGATAACCCGATGGTGAGCATTGCAGCTACGGCTGGGGTAGGACTGATCATCGGCGCGTTGATGGCGCGTCGCTAAGACATTTGACTAATCTGACAAAAAGGGCGGGGAATGGAAATTCCCTGCCCTTTTTGTTGGATACCCGGAAAAGGAAGGTAGCAAGTCATCGCTACGATATCGACACGGTTTTATTTTCGCCCATTTCGGGTTTGTCACCGGTGATATTGGCTTTTGCAAGTTCCTAAGCTTGCGCCAGCGAAGATGCTGGTGACGACCAATATTCGGTCAGTTGCGGCCTAAGCCGAATGGCGGCAACCTTTGGATCATCCTTGTTGCATAGCACTGCCAAGTCGCATGGCAGTGCCAATATCTTCAATCATTTCATATAATTCTTCACGATCATCATTATTCATGCAAGGGTCTCCTTCGGCATTAATTCGTCTCGGGATTTACTAAAACTACGCGCGGCGAGCATTTTTGGTTCCGCTCGAATGCAACGAGATGGCGAGTTAATCGTTCGTGATTTGACAATTTCAAAATGTGACACAAACGATCAAGAATGGATGCTGGCAACCAGATGGCCGACAAATCAAAGCTCAAGAAAGAAGCCGAGCGATTGGCGACCTTGCATGCCTATCAAGTGCTGGACAAAGCGCCGGAGGATGCATTTTATCGGATTACGCAATTGGTGGCGGATATTTTTTCTGCTCCGATGGCATCGGTCTCACTCATTGACGATCAGCAGGAATGGTTCAAATCGACCGTGGGATTGACGGAGACGAGCGCCGACCGACATGTGTCGATGTGTGCATCAACAATTGAAAGTGGCGAGCCTATAGTGATCGAAGATGCTTCGATCGAACCGCGGTTCGCAGCAAACCCACTCCTTCATGGTGAGTCATCGGTGCGGTTTTACGCTGGTTCGCCGTTGATTGCCCCCAATGGAGCTGTTTTGGGAGCCTTGTGGATCGCGGATAGCGCTCCCCGATTCCGGACAACAAAAAACCAGATAAACCAGCTGAAAAGCATGGCCGATATCGTGATGAGTGAAATGGAACTGAGCCGGCAGATTGGCCTGCGGCAGCAGGCGCAAAAAAACGCCGCCATTGCCCGGTCGAATCTCGACCTGACTCTGGCGCTCAGCGACATCGCCAGCTTTCGGATCGATCTGGAGACCGGGCTGATCGAATGGGGCGGCGCCTACATGAAAATATGGGGCAAAGATGCAGGCGAAGCGCTTCCGGAAGTGGAGAGCGCATTGGAGCGAGTGCATCCGGAAGATCGGGAGACGGTGCGGACAGCGATGAGCGCGGCGACCGAGCAGGGTGAAAAATATGAGGCGCGGTTCCGGATTGTTTTGCCCTCTGGCGAAATCCGGTGGGTGGAGGGTTATGGCGATTATCTTGAAGCAAATGGGCGCCCGACGCTGACGGGCATCAATAAAGATATCACGCATTCCGTGGACCAGCAGGAACAACTCAAACTTCATACGCGCGAACTCCACCATCGGCTGCGCAATCTTTTTGCCACGCTGCAATCTATCATGACGCTGACGAAAAATTCGGCCACTTCGATTGATGATTATATCGAGAGAATCAACCATCGCCTGCGCGCGCTTAACCGGGCCCAGCAAATCCTGCTCGACACCAATTTTGTTACGGGTTCCTTTGCTGCACTGGTGAGGGACCTCTGCTCGACCTATCCAAAGGTGCGCTGGTCTGGTCCCGACATCATTCTCACCGAAAATGCGATGGTGTCCATTTCCCTGGTTCTCAACGAATTGGCCACCAATGCGGCAAAATATGGCGCGTTGACGACGGATACAGGCCAAGTGAAGATCAAATGGACCATCCAGGCCGACGATGAGGGGACGGATATTGTCCAATTGCTCTGGTCGGAAAGCGGTGGCCCCCAGTCCTTGCCTGCACCATCGGTATCCGGCTTCGGATCCTCGCTGATCGATCATAGCATCACCCGCAATTTGCGCGGCGAGATTGAGCGCGATTGGGCAAAAGATGGTTTAAAATGCACCATCACCTTTCCAGTTCCTGACGAAAAGGAAACCAGCTAGTGGCACGAAAAGCCTTGCTCCGGCGGATATCCTTCTACGCCGATCTTGATGAGGTTGATCAACAGGTTATCATGCAGATCGACGGGCGGGAACAACGCTACGAGAAAAATACGGAAATCATCGACGCGGGCCAGGAAATGGATAGCGTGCTGATCGTCAAGGAAGGCTGGGCGATCCGGTACAAGACTCTGGAGGACGGACGGCGTCAGATTTTGAATGTGCTGCTGGCCGGCGACATGTTCGACCTTCAAGTGCTGGTGGCAGCCGAAGCGGATCATTCGGTGAAGACGGTGACAAATTTGACGGGTCTGTCCGTCCGGCCATCGGAATTCCGGCGGCTGTTGACCGAATCCGGAAAGCTCACTCTCGCATTCTGGTGGATGCAGGTGCAGGAGGAGGCGTTCCTGCGGGAGCAGATTGTTCGCAATGGCAAGCAGACCGCCCGGGAAAGGATCGTGCATTTTCTGCTCGAACTCTATCGGCGCGTGCTGATGACAGGGGCCGGCAATGGCGATGGTTTTCGTGTGCCGCTGACGCAAACCGTGATCGCAGATGCGCTCGGCCTGACCCCGATCCATACCAACCGGGTGCTGCGGCAATTGGAGCGGGACGGGCTGTTGGAGCGTGCCAGTGGCTGGATTCTGTTCAAGGACCAAGAGCGGCTTGCGGAAATCAGCCAGTTTGATGCCAGCTATTTTCATCTCGACGCATTCCGCATGCGACTCGGGCGCGAATAAATTTGCGGTAACATGCAACCCGATCTAAAGGTCAGGGTATCTTATATCGAATCAAGTAAGGGAATTCATAATGAATAAAATTGCAATTGCGGCAGTATTGACCGCTGGTCTGGCGCTCTCCGCCTGCGAAGCCAAAGTTACCGAAGAAGGCGAAATGCCTTCGGTAGACGTTGATGTGTCCGGCGATGCCGGTCAAATGCCAGAAGTTGACGTTGAAACGGCTGATGTTGAAGTCGGTTCCGAAGAAGTAACGGTAGACGTTCCTGACGTGGACGTAACTATGCCGTCAGAGAAATAACTTCTGCGAACAAATTGCTAATAATGGCCAGGCATTGTGTCCTGGCCATTTTTTTGCCCTCTCGGTCTTGGTTGGTACACTCTGTACACTGTGATGCCGCAGCGGCCGCTGGCCAATATTTAGCGATATTTCAAAGGATTGGGGCAAAGATGGCTGGGAAATTCGCTCTGGTGTAAACGGGGGTATACGATAGAGCCAAGATCCCAGCCGGTCTTGAGGAATGAAAGCTGCCCGGGTCATGGGCGACAGCCATTCAAACCAAACAACATTTTGCGTAAAGATTGGTTCCCGAAAAAACCCCTTTTATTGTTTCGAATTTAATCGAGCAGAAAGTGGATAGTCTCTGCGATTTCCCAAATTGCAGCCCTGAGGTTCCCCCAGCGCGTTATGAGCGGGGCCCAAGCATGCAACCAACGAGCGGTTCATGCGTCTTGGGAGCAGGATATTACCGATGGAGATATTATGACCGACATTTTCACTCGCCTCAAACAGGATCATGACCGGCACCGCGAAATGCTTGATCGTGTGGCCGACACAAGTGGCGACAGCAAGGAACGTCGCGACGCTTTCGAAACACTGCGCATAGATGTGTCTGCCCACGCCAATGCGGAAGAACAGTCGCTGTACGCAGAGATGCTCTCTCGCCCCGATCTGCAGGATAAGGGCCGCCACTCCGTCGCCGAGCATAAGGAAGCGGAAGATTATTTTGAAGAGCTGGTCGATATGGAGTTCAGCAGCACCGGTTGGCTGACCCGGTTCAAGACGCTCAAGGAACGGCTTGAGCATCACATGGACGAGGAAGAAAATGAGATTTTTGCTGCTGCCAAGAAAGACTTGAGCAAGGAGCGGGCGGAAGAACTGGCGAAAATTTTCAATGATCGCAAGCCAGAGGAAAAGCAGGAAGTTGCGTAGCAAATTGAACGGTTTTCGGGGTCAAACATATGTTAAGTGAGTGGACGACTACCGGCTGGGCGCAGGTGGCGTTGATCGCGCTGTCCGCCTCGGCAATGTATGCAACTGTCATCATTCTGACCCGGCTGGCGGGTGTTCGCAGTTTTTCCAAAATGAGCGGATTTGACTTTGCGGTCACCGTAGCAATCGGTTCTGTCTTGGCTTCGGTGATCACCACAAAAGATCCGCCGATTGCCAGCGGCATCGCCGCGCTCGCCAGTCTGTTCGCCTTGCAGATCGGTATGGCGATTTTGCGCAGCCGGTTCCCGGTCGTCCAGTTCTGGGCGGACAACAAGCCGCGGCTGATCATGATTGGCAGCGAAGTGCAGCATGACCAGTTAAAGAAGGCAAAAATGACCGAGAGCGATCTGTGGGGCAAGCTGCGCGAAGCGAATGTCTTCCAGTTTTCGCAAGTGCTGGCGGTGGTTGCAGAGACGACCGGCGATGTTTGCGTTTTGCACAGTACCGACAATGTGCACGATATTGAGCCAGAGCTTTTGGACGGCGTCATTGGCGGCGAGCGCTACAAGGCGCGTGTTAACCGGTAAGTCGGCATCACATGCTGGGGAGAGGTTTTTCCGGTATTTAAGGCTGCCAGCTGAAGTTCAGGCTGTTCTCGCCAACACATTCCGATGAAGCATCGTAGCGGCGTTCGAGGATCGATCCATTACCCGCACGGTCGATAGCGACAATCGTGCTGCAGCGGGTTCCGTATACCGGATTTTCAATGAATATCCCGGAACTCGCAGGCTCCAGTTGCGCCGGTGATCCTGTGGCTGCCGCAGGCGGCACGAGATAGGTTGATCGGTCTGCCAAGGGCTCCAGCAGCAGGGAAGTATCCCGCGACCCGCTTTGCAACCATTCTGCCAATGCCGCATTGAGGGGCCCCGCCTTCGGCCATGGCCGATCGAGCGAGCCGTTGGTCAGACCGTGAATACCGGGCTCGAGACCCTTCGTCACAGGCTCCGGTCGATTGGCATGCACAAGCGCCTTGCCATCGACGATGGTGATCAGGTTGAACGGGTTGAAGCCCGAAAAGTCGACTGACTGGAGGTCGCTATAGCGCCCCTCTCTGGCCAGAAAGTCCTTCAGCAGGTCTCCGCGGGAAGCGCGACTGCTATCGGCTGGTCCGTAACCACTGAGATTAGTAACCGCCGCGAAACGACCCTGTTCAGAGATTCCCAGCCAGGTGCCGCCTGCCTGAATGTCTTTCCCCGCCAGAATATGCTCCTGGCCCGGCCATCGTGCCAGCGGCCGCGCCGGTCGGCCATGCATCTCGTCCCGATTGCCAATCGCAACCAGGTACCAATCGGGATGGGCCTGCCAGGCAAGGGAAATGATGCACATGGAGCGTCAATAGCAAGGGCGAGCTGCTTTGCGAACAGATTGTCGGAACAATCCAGACCGCATTGCCTGAAAATGATGATGCCCGCCCTTAAATGGGGAGCATCGGAGCCAGATGCTGGCTTCGGATTTAAGCCGCTTACAAGACCAGTAAATATTCGATCGGGAGTCGCGCGCGGTTGCGGCAACTTTCTAGGCGGAGCAGGCTTGCTGGAATCGAGGTATCCACCTCGGGATATTGCCGACCTATGGCAGCCAGGGTAGTTTCTCTGATGATAATGGCGATAATCTGGTGCGAGAGTAGCGATGTCACAACTCATCGTTTGACAGGGACGCTTGGAGTGCCGGAAAATAGCCGCGAAGCTATCCAAACACGCAATTTTTACCAAAAGCGATTATGTGTGGTGACCCCTACGGGATTCGAACCCGTATTTCAGCCGTGAAAGGGCCGCGTCCTAACCCTTAGACGAAGGGGCCATACCAATTGCTGGTCAGCGAGCAACGGCCATTAGGGGTGCGCTCGGCTTTGGTCAACCCTCTTTTCGCCGGAATTTCGGGGCTATTTACTGGCGCTGTGGCAGACCGACCGCCGCTTGTGCGGTTCCGGGTCGTAGCAGTGGCAGACGGCGGCGGTGCTAACAATGGAAGGACGATAATCGGTACGCGATTCCTGAACCTATCTGCGCTCCTTCAATCGGCCCAGGCGGCATCTTCCAGATGGATTTCCGCCGCCGGACGGCTGCCCCAGTCGTCGATCTTGGCGCGACCGGCGATCCATAATTTACGCCCCCTCGGGGCGCGGAGCAGCGCCTGGCCCATGTCACTTTCGGCCGCACGAAAGGCAATCGTCTTGATCGATGCGCCGTCATCGCCGCCGACGATCATCCGGACATGGTCGGTGCCGACAATATCGCATTTGATGATTCGCACCGGCCCGGTGGCAATGCGCGGTGCTGGCCAGCCCATGCCATAGGGGCCAGCCCCGTCCATCGCTTCGACCATCGTCGGATTGACGCCCTTGGGCGAAAGCACTGCATCGAGCAGCAGTGCCTTGCCATCCTGTGCTTTGCCGACGCTGTCGGCGAGCCGGTCGTTGAGGAATTCGGAGAAAGCATCGACCTTGTTCGCCTCAATGGTGATCCCTGCCGCCATCGCATGACCGCCACCGGCGATCAGCAGGCCGCTGTCCTTGGCGGCGATGATCGCAGCGCCGAGATCGATGCCGGAGATCGACCGGCCCGAGCCCTTGCCGATCCCCTCTTCGTCGAGCGCGATGATGATCGCGGGACGGTTCAGCTTCTCCTTGATTCGCCCCGCGACAATGCCGATGACGCCGGGATGCCAGCCCTTGGCGGAGAGCACTGCTACTGCCTGGTTCTGCTGTGATGAGCACATGGCGTCGGCCTCTTCCAGCACATGCGCCTCGATCGCCCGGCGTTCTTGGTTGAGATGGTCGAGCTCGGCGGCAATGGCGGCGGCCTCCTCCTGGTCCTGCGTGGTCAGCAGACGCACGCCGAGATCGGATTTGCCGACCCGCCCGCCGGCATTGATCCGAGGGCCGAGGGCAAAGCCGAGATCGGAGCAGATCGGCGCGCGCTTGAGCCGGCTGGCGTCGATCAGCGCCGACAGGCCGATGTTCTGTCTACCGGCCAGCACCTTGAGGCCCTGTGCGACAAAGGCCCGGTTGAGCCCGCGCAGCTGGGCGACATCGGCGACCGTGCCGAGCGCGACAATATCGAGCAGTTCGAGCAATTTGGGTTCGGCGCGATTTTTGAAATAGCCTTGGTTGCGCAGTGTGCGGACCAGCGCGGCCCCGAGCAGAAACGCCATGCCGACGGCAGCTAGGTGGCCATGTTCTGCACCGGCATCGCTCTCGTCCAGCCGGTTGGGGTTGACCAGCGCCAGCGCCTTGGGCAGCTCCACCGCGCATTTGTGATGGTCGACGACAATCACCTCGACCCCGGCCTGATGGGCCATGTCGAGCGCTTCAAAAGCCATCGCGCCGCAATCGACGGTGACCACGAGATTGCTGCCCTGCTCGCCGAGCCGGACCAGCGCTTCGCCGGAGGGGCCGTAGCCCTCCATCAGCCGGTCGGGGATATAATAGCCCGCCTCCAGCCCGAGGTCTCTGAGCAAGCGGATGAGCAAAGCTGCGCTGGTCGCGCCATCAACGTCATAGTCGCCGAAAATCGTGACCTTTTCCTGATTCTTTATGGCGTGGCTCAGGCGATCGGCCGCCGCATCCATGTCCTGAAAGACCGAGGGATCGGGCATGAAGCCACGGATCGTCGGATCGCGGTTGATCGCCAGCGTTTCGCGGCTGGCACCGCGGGCGAGCAAAAGCTGGGTGACCAGATCATCTGGCTGAAACCCCGGATCGCGTGCGTCGGCGCTGGTGCTGCGCCAGCGCCATGTCTGACCGGACAGGGAGTTTTCGACGTTCAATACTGCATTCATGGTCCGCGCTATGCGGGAATCCGGCAGCGCTGACAATCGGTCAGTTGCTTGCTAGGGAAGGGTGATGAAAAAGCTTCTGATCGTCTATTACAGCTATACCGGCGGCACCAAGCAGATGGCGGAGGCCGCGGCCGAGGCCGGGCAGACTGAGGAAGGCGCAGATGTGCGCGTGATGCGGGCCGAGGACTGCTACCCAGAGGACATGCTGTCCGCTGAGGGCTACATTTTCGCGACGCCGGAAAATCTCGCGGCGATTGCCGGGGTGATGAAGACGTTTTTCGACCGCTGCTATTATCCGTTGCTCGGCAAGATCGAGGGGCGGCCCTATGCTGCGATGATCTGCGCCGGATCGGATGGCGAGAATGCCAAGGCCCAGCTGGAACGGATCGCCACCGGCTGGCGGCTGAAGAAGGTGATGGATACGCCGATCATCTGCACCCATGCCCAGACCGAGGAAGCGATATTGGCTCCCAAAACGATCGGCGAGGAGGATCTCGGGCTATGCCGGGAAATCGGGGCCACCGTTTCCGTCGGGCTGGCGATGGGCGTATTCTAGATCAGCGACCGGACCCGCTGCTGCAAGACGGGAATCACGTCGGTTTCGAACCACGGATTGGTCATGAACCACCGAATATTGCGCGGGCTGGGGTGAGGCAGGGGCAGAAGTTCAGGCCAGAACTCCCGCCATCTCTTCACCGTGTCGGTCAGCGTCCGGGATTTCCGCTCACCCAGATGCCAGTCCAGAGCATATTGGCCGAGAATTAGGGTCAGCTCAATCTGGGGCATCGCCGCCAACAGCGGTTCGCGCCAAGCCGGCGCGCACTCTGGTCGCGGTGGCAGGTCGCCGCCTTTGCTGGTGCCGGGATAGCAAAAGCCCATAGGCAGGATCGCAAAAATCTCGGGATCGTAAAACTGGTCTTCGGTCACGCCCAGCCAGTGCCGCAGCCGTTTGCCACTGGCATCGTCAAACGGGCGGCCTTTCTGGTGCGTCTTACTGCCGGGAGCCTGGCTTGCGATGAGGACTCTGGCGCTTGCCGAGGCTTGCAGTAGCGGTTGGGGACCAAGCGGCAAGCCAGTACAGATCGTGCAGGACTTGGCCTGACCAAGCAGACTTGCCAGCGCATCGCTATCCTTCGCGCTCATTCGGTTCGGCGGCAAATCGCCAAATGATCGGGTTTGTCACCCTTGCGAATGGGCGGCAGCAGAAAGACATGGGGAAGGTGCGTGGCTTGACGCCCCTCCGGCATCCGCTCGCCGTTGACCACTGCCGCAAAATCCCGGCAGGCCGGTGCGCTCAGCAGATAGTTGCTATGGCCTGTTCTGCCCCGGCTGATCGCCGTCGTGTCGATTATGGTCAGCGCCAGTTTGTCGATGGCCTCGGCATATTTGGGCTGCGCGGCATAGCAACGCTCCGGCAGATTTCGGGCCTTCAGATCCGCTGCTTCAAACGGATCGAAGCATCGCGGCCGGCCGAGACGCGGATAGCCGTGGATGCCATCAGAGATTGATAGCGCCCGGTCATGTAACGACGCGTAGACGGTAATTCTGCGATCGTTCCGGACACGCCGGCCCGACAGGATCTCTTCCGTGGCATCGCGTTCAAAATCCTGTGTATCGACGTCTGGTGAAACCAGAATGATATTCGAAATAACGCTCGAATCGCTGTTGGTCACGTTGCGGTCCACATGTTCAACCGATGGCAACACCAGTCGCGCGCCGAGAGAATGGGAAACAAGCACGATTTCCTTTGTCGTTTCGAGCTGCGCCAACTGCATCAGGAATTTGCGAAAGTTGCGTTCGTCCCAATACATATTGGTTTCATCGACCGGGTATTTCAGCAGGGCCCCCTGCGATGGCCAGCTATATTGTATGACTGGCCCCTTGAAGTTCGCCAACCGGGAAATCTGGGCGGTATCACGGGAACTTGTGTAGAAAGTTTCCTTAAAGCCGTGGACATAGACCAGTACACGGCCATCGGCAGCCCGCATCTTGTCCACAAGATTTATCCACCATTGTTGTGGTTCGGTAAAGGATAGCGGGACACCTTGCTTCGATTCGACAACGTCCTGGGCTGCAGCTATCGGTCCGTCAAAGCGGCCATAGCGCACTTTGTCACCGCGATGATTGAGGAGACTGATATCTTCCGTGAGGCAGTTGGGTAGCCGGCTGGTGACAAAGAAAAAGGGCTTGTCTTTCTCATTCAGCTGAGACTCTGCTGTCGGATTGCATCGATCTGATGCCACATATGCAGAATGCGGTATGTCGCCATATTCAACCGGCGTGACACATCCAGCAACAAGCCAAGGCAAAGCAAGGGTCGTCCATTTGGCCTTTAACGCGAGACGTTTTGGCAGTGAAGGCCTGACTGTCTTCATATTCAGCTAATGCGATGCTCGCTTTTGACCCAGCGGACGGTGCCAGAGGAGGCGCGCATAACCACGCTTTCCGTGGTCATCTTGCCGCCGCGCAATTTCTTGACGCCTTCCAGCAGCGACCCATGAGTGACCCCGGTCGCCGCGAAAATAACGTCGCCTTTTGCCAGTTCCTTCAGGTCGTAGATTTTGTCGAGATCCTCGATGCCCCATTTATAGGCGCGCTGGCGTTCGTCATCATTGCGGAACAATAGTCGGCCTTTGAATTGACCGCCCACGCAGCGCAGCGCCGCTGCTGCGAGCACCCCTTCCGGAGCGCCGCCGCTGCCCATATACATATCCACGGTCGTGTCTTCGTCGGAGGTCGCGATCACGCCGGCAACATCGCCATCGGGGATCAGCATGATGCCACAGCCGATGCCGCGCAGCTCCGCGATAATTTTGTCGTGCCGCGGTCGGTCAAGAACGCAGACGATAATTTCGGATGGCTCGACGCCCTTTTCCTTGGCGACGGCCGAGACATTTTCGGTCACCGACTTGTCGAGATCAATGATGTTGGGCGAATAGCCTGGCCCAACAGCCAATTTGTCCATGTAGACGTCAGGCGCGTTCAACAGATTGCCCTTTTCGGCGATGGCGAGCACGGCGAGAGCATTGGCACCCGCTTTTGCCGTGATGGTCGTGCCTTCCAGCGGATCGAGTGCGATATCGATCGCCGGCGCTTCGCCTTCACAGCCGCGTCCGACTTTCTCACCAATGAAAAGCATCGGTGCCTCGTCGCGTTCGCCTTCGCCGATCACAACCGTGCCGCATATGTCCAGTTCGTTCAGCGCAGCGCGCATCGCTTCTACCGCAGCGGCATCCGCTGTTTTTTCATCACCCCGGCCGATCAGATTGGCTGCCGATATTGCGGCTGCTTCGGTGACGCGGACCATTTCCATAACCAGTACACGGTCTAATATGTCGCTTGCTTTGGGCATATTATCGATTATTCCTTTTGCAGGGGCTAATTTTGAACTCTCGATAGGGGAGCAATATTGCAATGTCGAGACAGGTTTTCCTGATCCTGTTGCTGATACCGTCGACCGCTATGGGGCAGAGTGAGTTGCCAGTGGACCGGACCAACCAACTATTTGAGAACGCTAGGCAATTGACTGCTGTTGATGCCGATGGTTGCCTGCTTTTTCGCCCAACGGACGAGATTGTTGTTTGCGGCACTCCCGAGATTGATCGTCAGCAAAGGCTTCCATTTCCTGAATTGACTGGGCCAAATCAAAATGGTGGGCCGCAGCGCGGCGAAATCCCCGCAGCGAATTCCTCCCGCATCGCTGCGGGAAGTTGCGGTATTTCTGTACAGGATAGCAACTGCTCGATCGAGCGGCTCAAATCAGTTGTCGGCAATGGCAAAAGCGGCCGGATTCTGGATGGCTTGCAAAAGATCGCTGGGGGTGAAAGCGCCGATGTCCCGACTGAAGATTATCAACAGCAATATCGTGACGGTGTGCTGACCGGCGAATAATCAGTCCTCATCGCTGAGCAAATGCATCACCACGGGAGCGGCCTGCAAACTCGTCGAACTGGACAGGGCAGCCAGACTTTTTGAGACATCCCGCTCGCGACTGTCATGCGTCACCATGGAGATCAGCACCGATCCCTCCTCGGTTTTCTCGGTTTGGATGAGGCTCTCGATCGACACATTGGCATCCCGCATGGCGGCGGTTATTTCTGCCAGAACACCGGGTTTGTCCGCGACAATGAAGCGAACATAGCTTTTGCCGATGCGGTTGCCGCTTTCGGCGCGCTCACACGGCTCCATCTTGCTGGCAGGAGCGGCAAATACGGTGCCGGCATCACCCCGGGCGATATCGATCAGGTCGGCGACCACCGCAGAGGCCGTCGGCCCTTCACCGGCGCCAGCACCCTGAAACATCAGGCGACCGGAAAAATTGCCTTCGGCGACCACCGCGTTGGTAGAGCCTTCGATATGGGCCAGCGGATGGCTCTCTGGCACCAGATAGGGATTGACCCGCTGGAATAATTTTCCGTCATCAATCCGGGCCATGCCGAGCAGGCCGATGCGATATCCCAAGGCCTTGGCCTGGCCGATATCTGCCGCCATGATGTTACGGATACCATCAATTTCGACGCCTTCGAAATCGAGTGCCTTGCCAAAGGACAATGCTGCCAAAATAGCGAGTTTATGCGCTGCATCGACGCCGTCGATGTCAAAACCGGGATCGGCTTCGGCATAGCCGATTTCCTGCGCTTCCTTCAGCACGTCGTCGAATGCGCGCCCGTGTTTTTCCATATCGGTGAGGATATAATTGCAGGTGCCATTAAGAATGCCGTACACCCGCTCGATCCGGTTGGCTGAAGCCCCGTCGCGCAGCCCCTTGATCACCGGGATGCCGCCGGCAACCGCTGCTTCATATCTGAGCGATAGATTTCCGGTTTCCGCCGTCTTGGCCAGCTCCATGCCGTGATGCGCAATCATCGCCTTGTTTGCGGTGACAAATGACTTGCCCGCTGCCAGGCTCTTGCGCGCCAGTTCGAGCGCCGTGCCATCGGCGCCGCCGATCATTTCCACGACGCAATCGACATCCTCATGTTCAGCCAGCGCTTCGGGATCGTCAAACCATTCATAGGCATTCAGATCGATGCCGCGGTCCCGGTTGCGGTCGCGGGCAGAAATGGCGGTGACGACAATCGGTCGTCCGGCCCGTTGTGCGATCATGGCACCATTTTCTTCGATGAGCCGGATTACGCCAGTCCCGACGGTACCCAGTCCAGCGAGCGCGATGCGAAGCGGAGCAGTCATGGTCAATAGCCTCTTTTCGTGTGGGTAAGATTGTTGGCGCCTTATTAGCGACGCCATGCACGAATGCCAGTACTAGTTCTGGCGCTTCAGGGCTGCCGGGATCTTGGGCAGTTGCCGAGATCCTGGAGCACCGTCTGATAATCGCTGCGGGCTTGCTGAGCGTTTGCCAGTGTATCGCCGGCGACCGCCGGTGCGGGCAATTGCCGGGGCAGGAAGCAGGCCAGCCGGTACCAGAGCAGACTGTTTCTGATCGGCGCACGCGCTGCCTCGTCCACTATTTCGCCGAGCGAGACAGCCCAGAATTTTCGCTGCCCATCACGCTTCAGCACGGTGATTGAAACAGGCGTCCCTGTGTCCGTTTCCATGAAAATCTGGGTTTCACCTTCTCCAATGATCGTGCCCGGTACATGAAAAGCACTCGCGATCCGGGAAATTGCTGGCGGCGCATCACGTGCGACCAGCTCCCGGATGACGGAGCGGACCCGCTGTTCGCGACTGGGCGTCCAAGCAATTTGCGCATCTTTGGCGACCAGTTGGACATTATCGTTGCCGCCGCCGGAAGGCCGACGGGCGAATATGATGAAGGGCTGTTTCTTGATTTTCGGAGCGCGGCCCCGCGCATCCAGTGGCAGATCAATGATATAGCGAATCGTTTCCCCGACGCCTCCCTGTCCACGAATCAGTGCGTTGGTGGATGCAATAATATAAAAGCGCTGCGTCCCCGGAGGCGCATTTGGCGCACGTTCAGGGTCGACTTTTATGGCTTCCTTAACCGTAAGGTGAATAATGATAGGGGCCCCCACACTAAGGTCGGCGATGTCGGCATATTGCAGTGGGTCGCTCTCCTCTCCGACCTGTGAGAAAGCTGGAAATACACCAATTTGGGTGACAAAAAGGGCGAAGCTGAACAACAATAAGGAGCGCATGATTTTCTCTGAAACAGGGTTTAAAGATGACGGGTTTTAGCCCCTTTTTTGGGTCTTTGACAGCTTAATCGATGCTGAACCAACAAAGCGATTGCCTGCTTGGAACTAGCACGTTAAAACAAATTTAAGATAGCTTTCAAGCGAACGAAAAGTTGTCATGGGGATAATAAGGGTCGCGATGGTTTCCAAGCCTCTCGCTCTTTGTCTGGAACTTCAGCAATGGAGTATACTACCTTGTGATGGGGAAAAAGGAGTTACATTTCTGAATGGCTTATGCTGACCAAGAGATGAGTTCGAACAAGATCATATCGATTGCTCTTGTCGTAATCATCCACATTCTACTTGGCTATGCGCTGGTCACCGGGCTAGCCTATACCGCTGTCAAGAAGGTTGCATCGCAGCTGGATATGATTGACATTGATGAAGAAGAACCGCCCGAAGAGCCGGAGGAGCCACCACCACCACCACCGGACAAGCCAATTGAACCGCCGCCTGTAGTCTCGCCACCGCCAATCGTGGCGCCCGTGGTTGCACCGCGGCCGGTGATACGGACGGTTCCTACCGCACCGCCACCGCCGGCACCAGTGGCTGCACCGCCACCGCCACCGCCACCGCCACCGCCGCCACAACGGGCAAATCCCGAGGCACGTGGCAACCCCGGAAGCTGGGCCAATGCGAATGATTATCCATCGCGGGCTCTGCGTGAAGAACGGGAAGGCACGACGCGTTTCCGGCTAACTGTAAACGCCGACGGCCGGGTATCCGATTGTCAGATTACAGGTTCTAGCGGCCATGCAGATCTGGACGAGGCTGCCTGTAAAAACCTGACACGGCGGGCGCGCTTCAGACCTGCTCTGGACTCGAACGGAAATCCGACGACCGGAACATATTCCAACGCCGTTCGTTGGCAGATACCCAAATAATGTAAATTGGGAAGGGCATTTGAAGATGCTCTTCCCGCACCAGTTTTTTTACAATTAGTTTATCCTGAGGGGAATGTTAAAATGTTGATTGAAATTTTGGCCGCTGCTGCCACTCCACCACAAAACGCTTTCGGTTTCGTCAAAGCCATGGAGCAGGGCGGCGTTATCGCATGGTCTGTTCTAGCAATTCTGACGATCATGTCTGTGTCTTCGTTCTATATTCTGTTTTCGAAACTGTTCGAGCAGAACAAGATCATGAAGCAGGGCGATGCAATGCGCTCGACATTCTGGCGTGCTGGCACGCTCAAGGAAGGCGCCGCGAAGCTCGACAAGAATTCGGCTTATCGTCAAATCGTCGATGACGCGATCAAGGCAGACGCCGACCACGCCAAATTGACCGATCCGGTTGAAGCGCATGACTGGCTGCACGGATCGATCGAACGGTCGCAGGATCTGATCAAGTCGAAGCTCGCAACTGGTTTGCCTTGGTTGGCAACGGTTGGTGCAACATCGCCGTTTATCGGATTGTTCGGTACGGTTATCGGTATCTATCGCGCGCTGATCAAAATCGGCATCGCCGGTCAGGCATCGATCGATGCTGTTGCTGGCCCGGTTGGTGAAGCGCTGATCATGACCGCCCTTGGTCTTGGTGTGGCTGTTCCGGCCGTTTTGGCTTACAACTGGCTGCAGGGACGCAACAAGCGGATTGCCGAACAGCTGGCTGCATTCTCCAACGATGTCCTTGGCTATATGGCTTCTGACGGTGGCGTTAAGCCGATCGCAACAACCGCCGGTGGTGTAAAGACGGCTCCTGCGCCGGTTGCGAAACCTGTCGCACCTGCTGCAAAGAAATAAGACGGGGGTCGGGTTGCCAGCCACAGATTGTTTCTGGCGACCCGACCAACGCGCGACAAGGGAGCGTTCGTTCCCTTCAGATGGTTTAGTTTTGAGAGGATAAAATCCTATGGCGATGAATGTTGGGGGCGGTGGCGGAGAGGAAACTCCTCTATCCGACATTAATACTACCCCACTCGTGGACGTTATGCTGGTCCTGCTGATCATTTTTCTGATCGCGGTCCCAGTGGTTATCCAGACTGTGAAGCTCGAACTTCCGGTGCTTCCCTTTGAAGTGACCACGACAAAGCGGGAAAATGTGCTGTTGTCGATCACGACGACGGATGCCGCAGGACGTGACCCGGGTGATGCCGAATATTCGGGAGCCACTCCAGGCGGTAACTGCCGCGTGTACTGGAACACCATTCCTGTCGATTCCAACGAGCTGGTTACCAAAGCGGTGAAGCAGCTGGAGGATCAAATCGACTCTTACGGTGGGGTCGAGAACATGACGCCGGAAGATATGCCCGAAGTTCATATTCGCGGCGACATCAACACGCCCTATAAATGCATTGGCGGCGCGATTTATACGATGCAGCGCGCAGGCTTTGCAAAAGTGGGCTTTATTTCCACTCCGATTGTCGTCGAATAGTTTCGACCGGCAACTGAAGATTTTAAAGTTAAGGAGACGCACAAATGGCTATGAGTGGCGGAAGCGATGATGGCGAGCCAATGATGGAGATGAACACGACGCCGCTTATCGACGTCTTGTTGGTTCTTCTCATCATGTTCATCATTACAATCCCCGTGCAAACGCACGCGGTCAAGATCGACCTGCCGGTCGCGGATGATAGTCCGCCACCGGAAGACTTCGTCGACCCGGTCAAAAACCGTCTGGGGATTACGGCTACCAACCAGATCATCTGGAACGACAGCCCGGTAACGCTGAATCAGGTTAAGCAATATCTGGCGCAGACGAAATCGATGGTTCCCGAGCCAGAACTTCAGTTCCAGCCCGATCCGCTGAGCGCCTATCTGACCACCGACCGCACGTTGGCGGTTATCAAGGACAGCGGCGTGACCAAATTTGGCTTCGTCGGCAACGAGCAATATGGCAGCTTCAACAAAGCCAGCCGGCCACCAAACTAGGTTGGCAGCTTGGAAATAAAAAGGGGGCCGCGATGATTTATCGCGGCCCCCTTTTTTTGTTCGCTGTGTTGGGAGGACGGTCAGACGTTTATTTTCGTCCGACTTGTTTCGGCGCTGCTGAATTGTAATTCCGCCAGCCGGGCGTAGAGACCGTTTTTGGCAATCAGACTATCATGGTCGCCCTGTTCGACAATGCGGCCCTCATCCATCACGACGATGCGATCCGCAGACCGCACGGTCGCCAGCCGATGGGCAATGACGATCGTGGTGCGGTCCTGCATCAAATGGTCCAATGCGTCCTGAACAAGCTTTTCGCTTTCCGCATCCAGCGCCGAAGTCGCTGCATCGAGCAGCAGGATGGGGGTGTTGCGGAGCAGAGCGCGCGCGATCGAGATGCGCTGGCGTTGCCCACCGGATAACCGCGTTCCCGCTTCGCCCATGAAACTGTCCAGTCCGTCGGGCAAGGCACGGAGGAATTTTTCCGCGTTGGCGACGCGCGCGGCCTGCCATATCTCTTCGTCTGTCGCTTCCCATTTGCCGTAACGCAAATTGTCGCGAGCGGACGCTGCAAATAATACGGTTTCCTGAGGCACCAGCGCCATTCGCTTCCTTATTTCCGCTGGATCGGCAGAGGGCAGGGCGACGCCGTCGATGCGCACAGACCCGCTCTGCGGGTCGTAGAACCGCTGGGCCAGCTGGAACAGGGTAGATTTCCCGGCACCAGACGGTCCTACCACAGCGACGGTCTCGCCGGGTGAAACGGTCAGCGAAAAATTCGCAAGTGCCAGCGTGTCCGGGCGGGTCGGATAGGAAAATGTGACATTGTCGAAAGCGATCTGCCCGCGTGATGAAATTGGCAGGCCAATCGGATGCTCTGGCGCTGCTATGCCCGGTATTTCGGACAATAATTCCGCCAGCCGTCCCGCTGCACCTGCGCCGCGTAGCAGGTCGCCATAGACCTCGGTCAGGGCCCCAAACGCTCCGGCTACCAAACCACCAGTAATTACAAAGGCAGCAATCGTGCCGCCAGAAATCGAACCCTCTGACACCCCGATTGCGCCGCGCCACATCAGCATGGTGAGGCCGGTGAAGATCAGGCCGATGACAATCGCCGTCATCGCTGCGCGCAGCCGGATCCGCCGCTTGGCAGTATCGAACGTTGATTCGACGGCGCCGCTAAATCTTTCATGTTCACGTTTTTCTTGCCCAAAAGCCTGAACAATTTTCATCGCACCCAGAGTTTCGGCGATCATCGCGCCCACGTCTGCCACCCGGTCCTGGCTGGATCGCGATACATTGGTCAGTTTTCTGCCAATAAAAACAATCGGTAGAATGATCACCGGTATCGCAAGCAGCAATCCGGCGGTCAGCGCCGGTGCGAGTGTGAAAAGATAAATGATCCCGCCGATCCCGATGACTATGTTGCGCAAGGCCACTGATACGGTGGTCCCGACCACCTGCTCGATAATCGCGGTATCGGAGGTCATCCGCGACGCGATTTCCGATGGCCGGTTCTCTTCGAAAAAGCCTGGAGCAAGACGCAGCAGATTGTCTTGCACCGCGAGCCGGAGGTCGGCAACAACCCGCTCTCCCAGCCAACTCACAAAATAGAAGCGGAATGCCGTCGCCACAGCGAGTACCGCGACAATCCCCAACAGGCCCTGAAAATAGGGGGCGACATCACTGTTTCCAGCCATAAAGCCCTTGTCGATGATAGTTTTGAAACCGGCCGGTATCGCCAGTGTTGCCATTGCAGAGACAAAAAGCGCCAGCAAAGCAAAGGCGATTTCCTTTGGATATTTGACGGCCCGTGCAAACACCATCCGCAAATTCCCGATCTTTTTTAGCGGTGCGGGCGGCGTGTCTATGTCGGTCGAATTGGTTTTATCATTCATAAAAATCGCCTAGCAGCCCGTCCTATATGTAACAATCAATGGTTTGTTCCATTGCTGTCCGAAGACTGCCGTCTGACCAAGATGGCGATGAAGCTAAAAAATACCAAGGGCAGGGGCAATAGGACGTGGATATGGGGCGCTGAGGGTGAAACCGCTTAACGCTAGCCAAGCGCCGATAAATTGTTAAAAGTGTAGGGGTTGCGGGCAAATGCTTCGCGGACGATTCGTGTAATTTTCGATCAAGGATGCTGCCCCTGTGAATCAGATTGCTTCAAAAGGCCAGCTGCGAATGTCCTTGTTGCGGTGGATATTATTCGTCGTTCCGATCACAGTGCTGCTCGGATTTACATTCAGTCAATTTGCCAATACCGGTAACGAAAACCGCTGGTTCCAGGCGTTGATCAAGCCAGCGGCCCAGCCACCGGGCGCTGCATTTGGTGCCGCTTGGGCGCTGCTCTATATTATGATGGGGACGGCATTCGCGATGGTACTGCATGCCCGTGGTGCACCTTTGCGCGGCCCAGCGATTGTCGTTTATCTGGTGCAATATGCGCTCAACCTGTTCTGGCCCATCCTGTTTTTTGGGATGCATCAGGTCGCCGCAGCCTTTTGGCTGCTCACAATAGTTTTTATATTGGCGCTGGCGACAACGCTGGTCTTTGGGCGGATCCGAAAGGCCGCCGCTTGGCTGATGGTGCCTTATCTCGCATGGCTATGTTTCGCTGCGATTCTGAACAAACAGATCGACTGGTTGAATCCGGGAGCGGAAACCCTTGTGGTTCCGGCGGCGAGAACCCAGATATAGAATAGATTTTCTTTTGGCCCTGACCGGTCGTGACGGAGTTTAATGACATGCAAAGCCAAAACCGCTTTTTCGATGACCTTTCCAAAGTGTTGAACGGTGTGGCCGGGACCGTGGCCGGCGTTGGCCGCGAAGCCGAAGCCAGCGCGCGGGAACGCGCCAAGGAGTGGTTCGGGGGGATGGACTTTGTTTCGCGCGACGAATTTGAAGCCGTGAAGGAAATGGCTGCCAAAGCCCGCGCCGAAGCCGATGCTTTGAAGAAGCGGATCGATGCGCTGGAAGGGAAAAGCGCCGCCGCGCAAAAGCAACCTGCGGCGAAGTCTGCGGCCACCAGCAAACCTGCCGCTCCAAAAGCGGCTGGACGGAAGACGCCGCCTCCAAAAAAAGACGGCTGATCGCCACCCCCGTCGGCGATTGATTGCCGTTCATTATCCACAGCGTTCCCACAAACAATGTGACGACCGATGCTTGGTCGCCTTGCCCTGATCCGGCGAGTGCGCCACTAGGTTTGCATTTGCAAAGGATCTGGAACCACAATGCTTGACGACCAATGGGAAGAGCTTGATCAGGATGAAGCACCACCCGTGGATATGCTGGCGGCCTTTTTTGAGGCCCGCGGCTGGTCGGTCAATCATGTCGGGGACGACGAACTGTCGGTTGAGATAAAAGGCAATTGGACGAGTTATCAGATGCGCGCCATCTGGCGGAACGAAGATCATGTCCTGCAAATCCTGTTGTTGCCGGAGATTCGGGTTCCGGAGGAAAAAACAACGGTCATTTACGAGACGCTAGGATTGATAAACGAACAGTTGTGGCTGGGTCATTTCGATCTTTGGTCGAATAATAATATATTGCTGTTTCGCCATGCCACGCTGCTGGGCGGTAGCGGCCTGCTCGGTCTGGATCAGGCTCAGACCATTGTCGATCTGGCGATTGAAGAGTGGGAACGTTTTTATCCGGTATTCCAGTTTGTTTTGTGGAGCGACAAGAGCCCGCAGGATGCAATAGAGCATGCAATGGTGGATACCGTCGGCGAAGCCTGATCCAATGGGCTGGCCAATCTTGGTCGTTACATCCGGCAAGTGGTTGCCATCAGCCAACGACCACGCGGTTCAGCGACCACTGCTGTCTCAGCCGTTGTCGCCGCGCAAGTCGAACACCATCTTACGGTCATTTTCGGGAATCAGGCCTTCCAGAACGTGCCAGAAGCCGGTCACCGATTCCTGTCCGGCAGAAACATAAGCCGAAGACAGTTTTTGGCGCAGCTGCCGAAATAGTTCCGATTCCAGTCCAGCGCCTTTTTCGGTCAGGCGCAGCAGCTTCTGGCGGCGGTCGACGACTCCTGGTGAGGTCAGAATGAAATCCTGCTCCTGCAATTCCTTCAGGACCCGACCCAGTGACTGTTTCGTGATCGCCAGCAATTTTAACAATTCGCCGACGGTCAAATCAGGCTGTCGCGCAATGAAATAGAGCGCTCTGTGGTGGGCCCGGCCGAGACTCTGTTTCGCCAGTTCCTGATCGATCGCGTTGGTCAGTCTGGTATAACCGAAATAAAGCAGTTCGATCCCGCGCCGGATTTCGTCTTCGCGCAGAAATAGCGGAGAGGCTCCGGGGGATATGGCAGGGCGAGATACGTCAGTCATGTTGACGTATCTTGACAGGCTGATTAGGGGATTGCAAGACAATTGGATTATGCTTCCAATTCTTCCATTGGTCGGCATGAATCACATCGAAAGCGGCAGTATATGGCAGATATAGCAAACCTGAAATTCAATCTGGAACCTAGCGCGACGCCTGTGCTTGCCAGTGAGCGCAGCAGACTATTGGAGAACCCCGGTTTCGGGACGCTGTTCACCGACCATATGGCTATGATCCGTTATACTGAAACGGAAGGCTGGCATGATGCCAAAATCACCAAGCGTGAACCGATATTGATGGATCCCGCTTCCTCTGTGCTGCATTATGCCCAGGAAATATTCGAAGGTATGAAAGCCTATCGTCTCACCGACGGCGCCACCGCTCTGTTTCGACCCGAGCAAAATGCAAAACGCTTTCAGGCATCGGCGCGGCGGATGGCAATGCCTGAACTTCCGCAACAGGCATTTCTCGATTCTGTCGAGGCTCTCGTGGATATTGACCGCGAATGGTTTCCTTCCGTTGAGGGCGGTTCGCTCTATCTGCGACCGTTCATGTTCGCCAGCGAAGTATTTCTCGGCGTTCGTCCGGCCAAGGAATATCTCTATCTGGTGATCGCTTCTCCGGCTGGCGGCTATTTCAAGAGCGGCGCGTCGGCGATCAGCATCTGGGTCTCGGA
>JAGXGT010000115.1 GCA_024636595.1 Sphingomonadales bacterium
ATCTGGCGGATCACATCGACCGCGTCGACGCCGTCCAGCAATTGCGCGGTAACCGTCGAGGTCATCTGGTGGATGGTCGGATAGCTCTCGACATGGAACAGTTCGGGCACCTTGACGCTGCCTTGCTGCGCCACCCGCGACAGGTCGTTGCGCAGCAGATCGACGATCATCAGATTTTCGGCGCGCTGTTTGGGATCGCCGAGCATTTGCGCCTGCACTGCGGCATCCGCTTCCGGATCGGCCACCCGCGCCGCGGTGCCCTTCATCGGCCTGGCGGTGATCCGGCCGTCTTTCAGCGCAAAGAAAAGCTCCGGCGAGAAAGACAGCATCCAGTTTGTCCCGTCAAACACCACGCCGCCATAGCCGGCCTGCGCCCTGCCCCTTATCGCCGCATAAAGCGCCAAAGGATGCCCAGAAAAGTCCATTTCTGCGCGAAAAGTGAGGTTTGCCTGATAGATATCGCCGGAAATGATATAATTTTGTACCTTTTCGAACGCCGCATCATAGGCCTCGCGTGACACCAGAGGGTCGAGCCGGCCAAGCCAGGCGCCGTTGCGGTCGGGCAGAGAGTCCATCACATCATCCGCGCTAATCTCTTTGTAATCCTTGAATATTCCAAACCAGGCCAATGGTGTGGGCAAATCCGCCGGCATTTTGTCCCGCAACCGCTCCTCCAGCGCCAACCCCGCCTCATAAGCGAGATAGCCCGCAACATGCCGCCCCGCCGATCGCGCCCGCGACAGAGCGGCAAAACATGCTTCCAATTCTTCCATTTTGTCGGCCCGGACAACCGCCACCGGATCCCGGTAAAGCCGCGCCGGAGCGGCACCGGTGGCTCTCGCATCGTCGAGCAGAATAAAAGGACTATCAGCAGAAAACATGGCCCCCTCTAATTGCTTTTGTCCCGCTTCGTCCATAAACATCGCACAACAGAACAACGGGATGAGTTTATGATACGCAAATGGTCGGCCGGGATGATGATGGCTGTAACGATGATCGCCGGGCCAGCGCTGGCTCAGGATGCCGCGCCCAAGCCGCCAGCCCTGGTCGCCGATCAGATCCCCGCCGTACCGCTGGACATGGTCGAACGAACTCGCCCCTATATGGAATATCGCACCGCCAGCTTTGTCGACTGGGACCCGAAAAGCGGCGCGATGCTGGTGTCGACTCGCTTTGCCGATACCAGCCAGCTGCACCGCGTCGCGGCGCCGATGCGGCAGCGGGAGCAGCTGACCTTTGGTAGCGAGCCGGTCTACTCAGCCCGCTACGCACCTGACGGTTCGGCGCTGTTGTTCGAGAAAGACAGCGGCGGCAACGAGGTCGACCAGATCTATGCGCTGACCAACGGTCGTCCCGAAATGCTCACCGACGGCACCAGCCGGAACAGCCTTGGCCCTTGGTCGAGCAGCGGCAAGCTGGTCGCTTTTGGCTCGAACAAGCGGACCGGGCTTTACAATGACATCTATCTGATGAACCCGGCCAGCCCGGACAGCGCCAAGATGCTGATCGCGTCGACCGGCGGCGGCTGGTTTCCGATCGACTTTTCGCCGGATGACAAGCAGTTGCTGGTGTTCAACTATGTTTCGGTGTCCGACAATCAGCTGTATCTGATTGATATTGCAAAGGGCACATCGCGCAAGCTGACCGACAGCAACAAGCCGGTCGGCTATGACGGGCTGAAATTCGCGCCCGACGGCAGGCTCTGGGCGGCCTCGGACGATGGCAGTGATGTCAAACGGCTCGGCGTGCTCAATCTGGAAACATCTTTGTTCGAACCTCTGGTCGACGAGAAAATCTGGGATATCACCGATTTCGATATCAGCAAGGATGGCCGCTGGATCGCCTTTGAAGTCAATCAGGCCGGCCGGTCGGTGCTGAAATTCTATGACGTGCAGAACCGCACCGTTCGCAGCGTCGACGCCTTGCCCGCCGGGGTGATCAGCGGTGTCACATTTGCGCCGTGGGGCGAACTCGGCATCACCCTGAACAGCAACCAGACCGGCACCGATGCCTATAGCGTCAACCCGGAGACGCTGGCGGTCACGCGCTGGACCAAGAGCGAGACCGGCGGCCTCGACAGCGCCGCCAATGTCGCGCCGGAACTGATCGAGATCGAGAGCTTCGATGGCGAAAAAATGTCCGGGTTTCTCTATCGGCCCGATCCGGTCCGGCACAAGGGCAGACGGCCGCTGATCATCAGCATCCACGGCGGCCCGGAAGGTCAGGCGACACCGCAGTTTCTGGGGCGGAACAATTATCTGGTCAACGAGCTGGGTATTGCCCTGTTCTACCCCAATGTTCGCGGATCGACCGGCTTTGGCAAACGGTTCGTCGCGCTCGATAACGGCCCGTGGTTACGGGAGAATAGCGTGCTCGATATCGGCGCCTTTCTCGACCAGCTCCGCGGTGACCGGACAATTGATCGCAAGCGTATCGCCGTCACCGGCGGCAGCTATGGCGGCTATATGACCCTGGCTTCGATGCTGCGTTATGGCGAACGACTCAAGGCCGGGCTGGAAGTCGTCGGCATTTCCAATTTCGTCACGTTTCTGGAGAATACGCAGGCCTATCGCCGCGATCTTCGGCGAGTCGAATATGGCGATGAGCGCGATCCCGAACAGCGTGCCAAGCTGGGGGAGATCAGTCCGCTGGTTCGGGCGAGCGAAATACCGATCCCTCTGATGGTCGTCACCGGCGAAAATGACCCGCGCGTCCCGGCCAGTGAAGCCGACCAGATCGTCTCCGCGGTTCGCGCCAACGGTCGCCCCGCCTGGCATCTGCTGGCACAGAATGAGGGCCATGGCTTCCGCAAAAAGGCCAATGCCGATTATCAGTTCTGGGCGAGCTTGCTGTTCTGGCAGAAATATCTGCTCGACGAGACGAAATAGCGATGGGGTCTCCGGCACTATCATGAACGCGGACGCCATCCACCTAAAGCCAGCCGGTGCGGACTGACAATGCCGCGGTCAATGGCGCAGATGGTTGTTGTCTATGCGCTAGCTCTCGCGGCAACCGGCTTTGCTCTGGAGTGGTTGCAATATAAATATTTTACCAAAGTCTATTCGATCGAAATTTATGTCGTGGCGATCGCGCTCGGCTTTGCGGCGCTTGGCATCTGGATTGGCAACAGGCTGACAGTACAAAAACCGCGAGCACCGTTTGACCGGAATGTTGCGGCGCTTCAGTCGCTCGGAATATCGGAGCGGGAACTTGAAGTATTGGAAGCACTGGCGGGTGGGCAATCCAACAAGGAAATTGCCCGGACGCTGGCGATCTCGCCCAACACGGTCAAGACCCATATCGCGCGCCTCTATGCCAAACTGCAGGTCAGTGGCCGGGTGCGGGCGATCGAGGAGGCGCGGAGCCTGCATCTCATCCCCTGATATTTCCGGGTGATTGTGGCCCAGTCACCCGTCCGGGTGATTTCCAAGCGACGGGTTTGATGCCATAATGGCCGCAAGAACGGGAGGGAAAATCATACAGAAAATCGCAATAACTTACGGAATATTGTCCGGAACGATTACAATAGTGACATTAATCCTCGGTCTGGCGGTCAGTGATGGCGGCAGCTTTCTGTCTTCCGAAACCTTCGGTTATCTGACCATGCTGGTCGCGCTGTCGATGATCTTTATCGGCATCAAGCGCTATCGCGATCAGGAACTGGCCGGGGTGATCCGGTTTCTGCCGGCCTTTGCCATGGGTCTCGCCATCGCTGTCATCGCCGGGATTATCTATACGGTCGTCTGGGAATTCTATTTGATGGTCACCGGCTATGACTTTATCGAAAGCTATGTGAACGCTGCGATCGAGGCGAAACGCGGCGTGAAACTGCCAGCAGAAAAACTGGCGCAGGACATTGCCGCGCTGGAAGAGATGCGCTCCGATTACGGCAAAATCTATATCAGCATGCCGATGACCTTTCTCGAGATTTTTCCGGTTGGACTGGTCATCGCACTGATTTCTGCGGCAGTGCTCAGAAACCCGAAGATCCTGCCCGCCCGTCAAACATCATGACAATGGAGAATGACAATGAAACTCGGAGCCTTTTCGATAAGCCTGTCGGTCAAGGATATCGCTCGTTCGAAAGCTTTTTACGAGCAGCTCGGCTTTACCAAATTTCATGGTGAGGAAGACCAGAAATGGCTGATGCTGAAAAACGGCGAGACGGTGATCGGTCTGTTCGAAGGGATGTTCCCCACGAACATGCTGACCTTCAACCCGGGCTGGGATCAGGATGCGCAAAATATCGATGATTTTGACGATGTCCGCGCTATTCAGGCATCATTGCTCGCCGCGGGCGTGGAACTCGACAGTCAGACTGAAGGCAAAGAGGGTCCGGTCAGCATCATGCTGACCGATCCCGATGGCAATCCGATCCTGATCGACCAGCATCGCTGAGCGGCTAATTTCTTAGATTGGGGTGGTTGCCGATGCTCGCCCGGATCGCGTCCAGCGCCGGCATGCGCATCGCCGACTTCTGATAGGCATAGGCATGGCCCGGCAGCTTGGCGAGTTGGCCGGCGATCGCGGTTGCGGTGCTGACCACCTTGTCCGGTTCGACCAGCATATCGAGATAGCCGGCTTCGACAGCACCCTTAGGATCATAGATGAACGCCTGAATCATCGCACGGGTCTGGTGCAGCGGGCTGAGCCGGTCGCGCGCCAGTTCGACCGCGAACACCGGCAGCGTCATGCCGGTGATCGATTCATTGGCGCCCAGTTTATATTCGCCTGCTGCCCCGATCCGGGTATCGCAGGCCATCAGCAGGAACACGCCCATGGCAATGGCGTGGCCAGTACAGGCAGCCACTACCGGAAGCGGGCCACCGTAGAGACGGAGCACCAGTTCCGAAGCACGGTCGAGCAAACGGACAGAATCGTCGCGGGTAAAGCTGCCCATCATGCCGAGATCGAAGCCGCCGGAGAAACGGCCTTCGCGGCCAGCCAGCACGATCGCCTTGGCCTCGGCCTCGGCTTTGTCGAGCGCTTCGTTGAGCGCCTCCATCAGTTCGAAATTAACGGCATTGGCCTTGCCATCGTCCAAGGTGATCAGGGCCACATCATTCTGGATATCGACGGAAATGCTCATTGTCTGTTTTCCTTAGGATCAATTTAATCGATCAATTAAACCTATGGCGAAAAATGCCCAGGTCAATCGAAAAATTCGCGTGAAAATCGCTAAAAACCAATGAAATATGCGCCAAGGCAGGCAGGCCGTAACGGCAGATCGTTCAGATCAACTGGCCTATTATTTTTGCTAAACGTGTTACGTCTTCCCGGTCATGATACAGCGCAAAGCCAATCCGCAAAACATCGCCGCGAACATCGGTCATGACATGCTGATCTTCCAGCATTTTGTGGAGCGATGGCGCAGAATCCCCGCGAAAAGCCAGAAATCGCGCGTGCGGCTGATCGTCTAGCGGGTTGAGCAGGGCAAAATCTGCCAGTTGTGTGTCCTCAAGAAACCGCGCTTGCAGACCTGCGACATGATCCGAAATCACGGCCGTCGTCAGGCCTTCTCCGTTGAGCATATTCTGAACGGCATTGAACCGGTAGAGCCCGGAAGGATCAAAGGTACTGCCCAGAAACCGCCGCCCGCCCGGTGCATAGCCGACTTCGCCCGGCGGCAAGGCCAGATCGTCGAACGCCGCATACCATCCGGTGATCGCCGGGCGTTTGCCATAGCCATGAGGTGCGTGCAAGAAGCAGGCTCCTTCGCCCGCCATCGCATATTTATAGCCGCCTGAGAGGTAAAACACCCGATCGGCGATCTGAGAGAGATTGGTTTCGACCGCCATGAAGCCATGATAGCCGTCGATCACCACCCAGGGGCCATCGGGACGGGCCAGCGCCGCCAGCGAGTCGAGATCCGAAATGATGGTGCCGGAATTGAACAAAACATGGCTGGCAAAAATCAGATCAAATTGACCTGTCCGGACGGTTTCAAGCAATGTCTCCGGCGATGCCGTTTCCAGCAGCACCTCGCCTGTTTCTGCCCAGCGGGTCATTTGCCGGCGAAAGCTGTGAAACTCGCCGTCGGTCGCCAGCACCCGGACCGGTCTTGTAGGGATAGCGGACAATATGCGCACGATAAAATCATGCGTGTTTGGCGCAAAGCATAAAGTCGCGGGATCGGGCAGCTTCAACTCATCCGCAACATGCTGCTGCGCTTCGGACCAGACCGGCCCCATGATCTTGTCCCATTTATAATCGGCCAAAGCGGCGGCATCGTCCCACGCCGCGAGGTGACCGGCATGGCTGGCATCGGGCCAGAGATGGTGACTGTG
>JAGXGT010000116.1 GCA_024636595.1 Sphingomonadales bacterium
ACCGGGATCAGCGCTGACCCTTTTATCGTAAGGCTGACCCAGCCAGGCGTCCTTGTCCGCCAGCGACTGGAGCCGGGTCCACAGCAATTCTTCAAACGCGGTTTCCGACAAATCCAGAGGTCCGTCAAATATCACGGCCAGCCTGCGCAGGCCGTCCGTCGATCCACGATATTCTTTCGCCCAGCCGAGCAGTTCGCGATGGATTTCCAGATCGTCCCAGCTGCTCTCCAGACTATGTCCGGCAATCACCTTGAGATTATCGCGGGCCAGCGCTGATTTCGCGCCAACGCACGGAAATTGCGGCTGCGAAATCATCGACCCGATAGCGGCTTCAAGCTCTTCCAGATGCTCGGCTTTGCCGCTCTCGTCTAACAATTTTGAGTGTTTCATTTCGTTGCCTACGCGTCAGGTAACGAAGCGTTCCCGAGGTTGAACCGCGTAGCTACAAATGAACGCAATTGCCATCCCAATGCAAACTCCAAATTCAATCCCCCAGAACCAGCTGCGGCCCCGGTCCCTTTAACCCGGCGCGATCCTGCGGATTATAAAGCGCGCATTTCTTCAGGCTGAGACAGCCGCAACCGATGCAGCCGTCCAGCCGGTCGCGGGTCCGCTCCAGCTCCGCGATCCGCCCATCGATCACCTCGCGCATCGCCCTGCTGATCCGGGTCCAGTCAGCCTGCGTCGGCGTGCGGCCATGTGGCAGCTTCGCCAGCTGCCGCTCAATCTCGCCGATGCTCAGCCCCAGTTGCTGGGCGATCAGGACAAAGCTGAGCCGGCGGATATCCGACCGCAAAAACCGCCGCTGACCGCCGCTGGAGCGGAACGGCTCGACCAGGCCCTTTTCCTCGTAAAAACGGATCGCGGAGACCGACAGGCCAGTGCGGGCGGCCAGCGCGCCGATGGTCAGGGCTTTTGTTTCGGGCATTTTCTCTGGTTCCTTCAATGTGTGCTCCGCACTTGATGCGGAGCCATGGCGTCGTCAGCGCTTGCCTCCCAGAGCTCCGCATCAAGTGCGGAGCACTCCTGACTCGTCCGTCATTGCGAGCGCAGCGCAGCAATCCATTCCGTCGCTCGTCGCTCTGGATTGCTTCGTCGCTTTCGCTTCTCGCAATGACGGCGCTTGAAAAAATATCTTGACCTCAACTTAGCTTGAGGTTGTACGAATCGCAAGCATGGAGAATTGGCGCGCCCGGACAGCCACCTGCAAAGCGGCGAACATGCTTCCAATTCTTCCACAAAACGAAAGCAATGATTGCGAGAAAATAGCAGATGAAACTCAATCAGGTCACCGTCGGATGTCTCGACTATGATCAATCAGTCGCCTTTTATCAAAGGCTTGGCCTCACCCAGATCGTCGACTCCCCACCCCGCTATGCCCGGTTCGAGACAGCAACCGGCGAGACCTTCTCGATACACGCAGTGGAGGAAATGGGAGCCCCTTCGACCGTGATCTATTTCGAGTGCGACCAACTCGACACAAAGGTCGCGGATCTGCAATCCGCAGGCATCGCCTTCGACACACAGCCTACCGACCAGAGCTGGGGCTGGCGCGAAGCGCGGCTCCACGACCCGGCGGGCAATAGCATCTGCCTGTTTTACGGCGGCGACAATCGCCGCTTCCCGCCCTGGCGGATCAACCAATCAACAATGGAGAAAGGAAATGAAGAATGACCAACGGAACACTGGAGCACGTCAACATCACGGTCAGCGACCCGCAAAGGAGCGCCGCCCTGCTGCGCGATCTGTTTGGCTGGCATATCCGGTGGGAGGGGCCATCAATGTCGGCTGGCCACACGATCCATATCGGGACGGATGACAGCTATATCGCGCTCTATACCAATCCGGAGGTGCGGGCCGCTGATCCTATGTTCAACAAGGGCGAGCCGATGAACCATATTGGTGTGACCGTCGATGATCTGGATGCGGTAGAGGCGAAGGTGATCGCGGCGGGGCTGGAACCATTCGGCCACGACGATTATGATCCCGGGCGGCGATTCTATTTCTTCGACTGGAACGGGATCGAGTGGGAAGTGGTGAGTTATGGGTGAACGTCCCGGTCGTCATCCTGAACTTGTTTCAGGATCCAGAGTGGCAAGCACCACAATGGCGCATTGCCGCTTTGGACCCCCGATCAAGTCCGGGGTGACGAATTTTTCTGCTGGCACTGGTTCAACTCTCAAGTATCACTGCACCCGCTTGCTTCCTAACTAGTGAAACAATGTCATTCCGAAATTGTTCAATTTTTGGGTAGTCAACAATGAACTTGCATCTTACCGCGAAATCACCCGTGTAACCTTCAGTTATTGAAACTGCGACACTGACAGGTCCCGTTGGACCGGCGGAAGAAAACACAAGTTGCACTCCCTCCGGTCCATCGTCCCAATTGACCTCTATGGGTTCATCATGAGGTATTGGATATATCTCCAATTTTTCAGCAAGTTCAGACAGATGCTGCCACTTGATCAAAACTTCACAATGGCCACAAAATCCGTCGACTAGAACACTCAACACAAAATAGTCGATGTCGTCGTCAGGAACGCCGCCGCGATAATTGCATTCTAACTTTAGATGATTATCACCAGCGAACATCCCTTAAAATCCTCACATCGAAGGATTAACCAGCACCTTCTCGCCGGTCGCCTTCTTCTCGTAACCCTTTGCGATCTCCGGATCGATCATGTCCATCAGGCTGATCTCGCTGCTATAATCGCTGTTGAAAATGCCGTTGCGCTCTTCGACCGTGTACATGCGCATTTCCATCATTCGTTCGCCGCCGACCTTTTCGAGATGCGGGGTGAGCAGCCAGCCGCCGACGCCCCAGTAGAGGCCAAGACCGCCGCCGAGGATGGTTTCGCCGGTATCGAGACGGCCATAGATATAGACCTGCTTGTTGACGGTCGAGCCATAGACGCTGAATTCCGCGCCGCGCACCGCCGCCGCCTTTTCCATTGCGGTAAGGATATAACTGGCCATCTTGCCGCCGCCAATGGCATCAAAGCCCAGCGTCGCGCCGGTTTCGGCCAAAGCAGCGATCAGCTGCTCCATGAAATCATCCTTGCTGCTGTCGATGACATGGGTCAGGCCAATGTCGGTCAGAATTTTCTTCTGTTCATCGCTGCGGACAATCGCGACCAGATCAATCCCTTCCTTGAGGCACAGCTTGGCCAGCATCTGGCCAAGATTGGAGGCTGCGGCGGTGTGGACCAAAGCTTCGTGGCCTTCCGCGCGCATGGTGTTGACAAAGCCCTGCGCGGTCATCGGATTGACGAACAAGGAAGCGCCTTCCTTGGCCGGCGCGCCTTCGGGCAGCGGTACGCACATCATCGCCGGCATTACCCGGTGGGTGCGATACATTTCGCCGCCAACAATCGTCACAACCTTGCCCATCAAGGCCTGCGCGGCATCGGATGATCCCGCGGCAACCACGGTGCCGGCGCCTTCATTGCCGGCTGCCATTTTCTTGCCGGCCCGGCCTTTGAAGAACGGCTGCATCGCCGCATCAACATCGGCGACCAGTGCCGGATGGCCGTCAACGGTTTCGCTACGCACCGTGTCCATATTGGCGGCCGCGGTCAGCAGGCCGAGATCGGATGGATTGATCGGCACCGCCTCCATCCGCACGACAACTTCATGCTCTTTCGGTTCGGGCACGGCATAGGGTTCGATCGACAAAATGGATTTGCCGTCCTCGGTAACGGTGGTGAACAGTTGCTTTGCATCGGGAAATTGGCTCATTAGAAATTCCTCTCTCTTATATGTTTCTAGAAATTCTTGGCGGCGGCTAGCGCGCCCAATCTTGCGGTGATCTCGAAAAATTCTGTCACCGTTTCGTCGATAATCTGTTTGGCAGTTTTTACCTCGTCAATCAAACCGGAAGATTGTCCGGCCAGACCGACCGACGCTTCCATGTCACCGCCGAAATAGACATCCATGATGCCCTTGAACGTATCGGCCGGCATCAGCCCGTCTTCATATATTTTCGCGGTCCGCTTGGTTTTCAGCGCCCGGATGCAGGGCGAGGATTTCTTGTTGAGAATATAGGTGCCGGTTTCCTTGGCATCCAATATCGCCTGCTTGTAATTGTGATGCACCGGACTTTCAGTGCTCGACACAAACCGTGTGCCCATCTGGATAGCTTCGGCGCCCAGCGCGAACGCCGCTGCCATGCCCTTGCCGTCGGCAATCCCGCCGGCAGCAACCATCGGGATATCGGTTTGTCGGCGGATCGCCTGCAGCAGCACCAGAGTCGACACTTCCTCGGGATTCTTGAAACCGCCGCCTTCTGCGCCCTCGACAATCAGGCCATCGACGCCCGCTTCAACGCAGCCCATCGCCGCCGCAACGGTCGGGACGGCATGATAGACGATGATCCCGGCTTCTTGCAGCGGCCCGACAAATTTGCGCGGGCTGCCCGCGGAGGTGGTCACGAATTTCACGCCCGAACCGCAGATATGATCCAGGATCGCGGGGTCCTTGAGGAACATGATCGGGAGGTTCACCCCGAACGGGGCGTCGGTCAGATCCTTCATCTTCTCGATCTCGGCCATGCAGGCTTCGGTCTCGCCGGAACTGGTCTCGATAATGCCCAGCCCACCGGCGTTGCACACGGCGGAAGCCAGCTGCGACCGCGCGATCCAGCCCATTGGCGCCTGCACGATCGGATATTTCGCGCCGGTATGTTCAAGGAAACGGTTCATAGTCTGTCTTTCTTCTTGCGCAGCGGTCGATCAACCCATCGGGTACATGATTTCCCGGCTGATCTTGTATATCCGCTTCATGATCTCGTCGCTGAGCACTAGATCGGCGGCAGCGAAAATCTCCGGCAGCTGGTCGGTGTGGGTTGCGCCGACGATGGTGGAGGCGACAAAATCATGCTGTTTCGACCAGGCGGTTGCCAGCGTCACCGGCGCAACGCCGAGTTCGTCGGCAATCGCCATGAAGCGTTTGGTCGATTCCTCGGACTTCGGATTGACGAAGCGTTCCGCCATTTTCGCCTGACGTCCACCCATTTTCAGATAGGCCGAGAAACGCGCGCCTTCCGGCGTCGCCCCGTCATTATACTTACCCGACAAGGCCCCGCCGGCGAGCGGTGAATAGGGGATCAGACTGACCCCTTCCTGCCGGCAAACCTGTGCCAGTTCATCCTCGAACCGGCGGTTGTTCATGCTGAAATTATTCTGGATCGTGCAATAGCGGGTAACGCCCAGCCGTTCCGAAGCCTCGAGCGATTTCATCAATCCCCAGCTGGTTTCATTGGAGCAACCGATGGTGCGGATCTTCCCCTTACGAATTTCTTCGTCGAGCACTTCCATGGTCTCGTCATAGGCGGTTCCATGATCGGGCCAGTGGGTCTGGTAGAGATCGATATAGTCAGTCTGCAGCCGCTTGAGACTGTCATCCAGCGCCTTGACGATATTGTGACGGTCCATCGCGGTCATCCCGGCGCGCTGTGATGATTCTATCCACCCGTGGCTGGGACCGGAGACTTTGGTGGCGATGATCAGACTATCGCGATCCTTGCCCTTCATCCAGCGGCCGACAATATTCTCGGTTTCCCCTGCCCATTCCCGCTTCGGCGGCACCGGATAATTTTCCGCTGTATCGAAAAAATTGATCCCCGCATCAACGGATTCATCCATGATCCTGTGCGACATGGCTTCGTCGGCACCGCTGCCGAAGGTCATCGTCCCCATGCAGATTTCGGATACATATATCGGGCTTCGACCCAAGCGGCGTGTTTTCATGCAAATGGCTCCGGGAGATAGGGCGATGGCTTAACTGTGCGGTTAAGTAGCATAACCCGTATGGGTTGCGAAACGCAATCCAATTTCTCTGGCGGCTAGCCTGCCTGCCCCAGAACAAGGCAGGCGAGAAACATCAGCAATCCGGCGAAGCGATTGGAGCGAAATTTAGCGAGCGCATCGTCGCCATCGCCGCTTTTCAGCGTCACTACCTGCCAAATGAGATGCAATCCGACGGGGGCAAGAGCCAAAAGGCCGAGCCACTGCGGACGAAGCATCCAGAAGGCGGCGGCCCAACTGGCAAGCGCCGTCAGATAAAAAACCAATACGCCAAAGCGCACATTGTCGCCCAGCCGCAGCGCGCTGGACCGGATTCCGACCAGTGCATCATCCTCCCGGTCCTGCAGCGCGTAGATCGTGTCATAGCCGATCACCCAGAAAATCGAGCCAGCGTACAACAAGGCCATCGCCCAGTGGAATGCAGGATCGATCGCCAGCCAGCCGACCAGCGCCCCCCAGCTGAACACCAGCCCCAGCCACGCCTGCGGCCACCAGGTGATGCGCTTCATAAAGGGATAGGCGGCGACCAGTGCCAGGCTGCCAAGCGCAACAAGCTTGGCGATACCATTGATCTGCGACCAGACGGTCAGGCCAATCAGACATAGGATGGTCAGCCATATCCAGGCAGCCTTGAGCGACACCGCACCACTTGCCAGCGGCCGCGAGCGGGTTCGCTCCACCTGACGGTCAAGGTCGCGATCGACAATATCGTTGTACACGCAACCCGCGCCGCGCATCGCGATCGACCCGAGCAGTAGCCAGAGCAGCAGATCCCAATGTTCAATCGCACCGCCCGCCAGCGCCACCCCCCAGGCACAGGGCCAGTAGAGCAGCCACCAGCCGATCGGCCGATCAAAGCGGGCGAGCAAGGCAAAAGGCCGGGCTGCGGTCGGCAACAGGCCGACAATGCCCTTATGTTCGGAATCGGGGACAATCTGATCTGACGGGTTCGACATGATATCCGCTTATCGTCATTTCTGTAACTCGTCATCCTGAACTTGTTTCAGGACCTCCGTCGGACAATAACTTTCTCCCGCAAGAGATGCTGAAATAAATTCAGCATGACGAAAACCCAACCCGGCGCTAAACCATGTCCATGCCCGCGACCCCCGCCTATCCACCGCACAGCGCGCCGCGCCTGTTCATCGATGTCGAGCTTGCCGATGGCGCGGACGTTCGTCTGGAGGGCAGCCATGCCCATTATCTGCTCAAGGTCATGCGGATCAAGCAGGGCGATCCGGTGAAGCTGTTTGACGATCGTAGCGGGGAATATCTCGCCCATGTCAGCGCCTTGGGCAAACGCGACCTGATTTTGACGATTGATGGCAAGACCCGGGATCGAGAAACGGCACCCGATCTGTGGTTGTGCGCCGCGCCGATCAAAAAGGACCGGTTCAACTGGATCGTCGAAAAGGCCACCGAACTGGGCGTAGACAAAATCATCCCGGTCCAGACCGAACGGACGCAAGGTCATGGTATCAAGGATGAGAAATTGCGCGCCCATATGATCGAGGCAGCGGAGCAATGCGAACGCACCGCCCTGCCGGTTCTGGATTCGCTCACGAAATTGACCGATATGCTGGAGCAATGGCCTGCCGAACGGCATCTGTTCTTCGCCGATGAACGAATCCATGCAACCGGTGAAGGCAGCTTCCGCAAGGCGCTCGTCGCTCATGCTGGGCCAGCGGCAATCCTGATCGGCCCCGAAGGCGGCTTTTCCGATGCTGAAAATGAATTGATCCGCGCCCTGCCCCAGTC
>JAGXGT010000117.1 GCA_024636595.1 Sphingomonadales bacterium
GAAAAGCAGGAATATTGGCGCAACCGGGTACGCGAGCATATCGAGAATCATCTGCGCCCGCGCGTCGCTGATTTCCACGAGGAAGAATCAACCGGCGAACGCTGGAAGGTCCTGCAAGTGGTCGAGGAAGAAAAGAAGAAGGCCAAGGAAGCCGGCATCTGGAACCTGTTCATGCCGCCAGCCAATCCCAATCTTACGCATATTGACGATGTGTTTGAATTTGAAGGCCCTGGCCTGACCAATCTGGAATATGCGCTGTGCGCCGAGGAAATGGGCCGCGTTGGCTTTTCCTCCGAAGTATTCAACTGTTCCGCGCCCGATACCGGCAATATGGAAGTGTTCCACCGCTACGGCACGCTGGAACAGAAGGAGCAATATCTGCGTCCGCTGATGAACGGTGAAATCCGCTCGGCCTTCCTGATGACCGAACCCGCCGTTGCCTCTTCTGATGCAACCAATATCGAAACCGCGATTGTCCGGGATGGCGACGAATATGTCATCAACGGCCGCAAATGGTGGTCGTCCGGCCTCGGCGACCCGCGCTGCAAGATCGCGATTGTCATGGGCAAGACCACATTCGAGGGCAGCCGCTATACGCAGCAGTCGCAAATCCTGATGCCGACCGATGCGCCCGGCGTGAACGTCATCCGTCACCTGCCCGTATTCGGCTATGACGATGCCCCGCATGGCCATATGGAAGTCGAAATGAAGGACGTTCGCGTTCCTGCGGCCAATATCATCCTCGGCGAAGGGCGCGGTTTTGAAATCGCTCAGGGTCGCCTCGGACCCGGCCGTATCCATCACTGCATGCGGACCATCGGTGTCGCCGAAGAAGCGCTCGAAAAAATGGTCAAGCGCCTGCAATCGCGGATAGCTTTCGGCAAACGCCTCTCCGAACATAGCGTCTGGGATGAGCGGGTTGCTCGCGCCCGGATCGATATCGACATGAGCCGTTTGCTCTGCCTGAAAGCCGCAGACATGATGGACAAGGTCGGCAACAAATATGCCAAGGCCGAAATCGCGATGATCAAGGTTCAGGCACCAAATATGGCACTGAAGATCATCGACGATGCGATTCAGGCCCATGGCGGCGGCGGCGTCAGCAATGACTTCGGTCTCGCCAGTGCCTATGCGCACCAGCGCACCTTGCGTCTCGCCGATGGCCCGGATGAGGTGCACAACCGGACCATCGCCAAGATGGAATATGGCAAATATGCCGAAACCGCAGACGGCAGCAAGATGAAGGAAGATTTCTCATCCGGTGATCTGGCTGTTACCCGCTAGGAGCAGATAATGAAGGCAGCAGTACTGGTCGAAACGGGCAAACCGCTCGTTATCGAGGACGTTATGATCTCCAAACCAGGGCCGCATGAAGTGCTGATCCGGACGGCGGCCTGCGGGCTGTGCCATTCGGATCTGCATTTTATCGATGGCAGCTATCCGCATCCCCTGCCCGCCATTCCGGGGCATGAGGCGGCGGGGATCGTCGAGGCGATTGGCAGCGAAGTCCGCACCGTCGCGGTCGGCGATGCCGTGGTCTCCTGTCTGTCAGCCTATTGCGGGCATTGCGAATTCTGCGTGTCCGGGCGGATGTCGCTGTGCCTTGGTGCCGATACAAGGCGCGGTCCGGACGAAGCCCCGCGCATCACCCGGCCCGACGGGTCGACCGTGGGCCAGATGCTCAATCTCTCGGCGTTTGCCGAGCAGATGCTGATCCACGAACATGCCTGTGTGCGGATCGATCCGGATATGCCGCTGGACCGTGCCGCCGTCATCGGCTGCGCCGTAACCACCGGCGCGGGTACCATCTTCAATGCCTGCAAGCTGACACCCGGCGAAACTGTTGCGGTTGTCGGCTGTGGCGGTGTTGGGCTGGCAACGATCAATGCGGCCAAGATTGCCGGCGCTGGCCGGATCATCGCCGCCGACCCGATCAAGGAAAAACGCGATCTGGCGATAAAGCTGGGCGCGACCGATGTTATCGACGCGTCGGCGGATGACGCGGCGGCCCAGATCATCGAACTCACCAAGGGCGGCGTCGATCATGCGGTCGAAGCGGTAGGACGTGCGGCATCGGGCGATCTGGCAGTCGGTTCGCTGAAGCGCGGTGGCACCGCAACCATCCTCGGCATGATGCCGCTCGATCACAAGGTTGGCCTGAGCGCGATGGACTTGCTTTCCGGCAAGAAATTGCAGGGCGTGCTGATGGGATCAAACCGTTTCCCGGTTGATATTCCGCGTCTGGTGGACTTCTATCTGCGCGGACTGCTCGATTTGGATAGCATTGTCGCAGAAACGATTCCGCTAGAGCAGATCAACGACGGTTTCGAGAAAATGAAAAAAGGTGATGCGGCGCGGTCCGTGATTGTCTTTAACTAAAGGAAGAGGGACTTCCATGAATCCACAGGAAGATATGACCGGCACGATGGACGTGCCGGAGAAGGATAAACTCGACGAAGCGGCTCTGCAGACATGGATGGAAGCCAATGTCGAGGGCTTTGCCGGGCCGATCAGCCTGAGCAAGTTCAAGGGCGGCCAGTCCAACCCGACCTACAAGATTGATACGCCGACCACTTCCTATGTATTGCGCAAGAAACCGTTCGGCAAATTGCTGCCTTCGGCCCACGCGGTCGACCGTGAATTCCGGGTCATTGCTGGCCTTTACCCCGCCGGTTTCCCCGTCGCAAAACCCTATGGCCTGTGCGACGACGACAGCGTCATCGGCACGATGTTCTATATCATGGGCATGGCCGACGGCCGGACCTTCTGGGACGGTACGCTGCCGGACAGTAATCCGGAAGAACGCAGGGCCATCTATTTTGAGATGATCGACACGCTGGCGCTGCTGCACAGCTATGACCCGAACGAACTGGGGCTGGAAAAACACGGCAAACCCGGCAATTATTGCGAGCGCCAGATTTCCCGCTGGACCCAGCAATATCGGCTTTCCGAGCTGCAGGAAATTCCCGAGATGGACAAGCTGATCGAATGGCTGACCAAGACCATCCCGGAACAGAAAAGCTTTGGCATCGTCCATGGCGACTACCGGCTCGACAATATGATTTTTGCCCATGAAGAACCCAAAGTCATCGCGGTGCTCGACTGGGAACTCTCGACCCTCGGCGATCCGATTGCCGATTTCGCTTATTGGCTGATGGCCTATGAAATGGAACCAGAAGGCCGGAGCGGCCTGAAGGGCGTTGACCTGGCGGCTCTGGGCATCCCATCTCGCGAAGAAGCCATTGCCCGCTATTGCGAAAAATCCGGTATGGCCGAGCTGCCGCCGATGGACTGGTATCTGGCCTATAATCTTTTCCGCATTGCTGCTATTCTGCAAGGCATTCAAAAGCGGGTTGCCGATGGTACGGCCAACAGCGCCGCCGCCGCCGAAATGTCGGATCGGGTGACCCCCTTGGCACAAGCCGGTTGGGAAGCCGCAAAACGCGCAGGAGCGTAATATGGACCTCAAGGACAAAGTCGCGATCATCACTGGCGCCGGTAGCGGCATAGGCCGCGCGGCCGCCCTGCTCTTCGCAGAGCATGGCGCAAAAGTCATCGCCAGCGATGTCACCGATGCTGTCGAGGACACCGCGAAAGGCTCCGAAGGCAATATCATCGCGATCAAGGCGGATGCCGGATCGGAAGGCGATGTCGAAATGCTGGTGGATGCGGCAGAACAGCGCTTTGGCGATCTGCATGTCTTCTTTGCCAATGCCGGTATTGGCGGTGGCTTTGAGGGAATTTTCGACAGCAGCGTGGCCGAATGGCAGGAAGTGCTGCGAGTCAATCTGATCGGACCGTTCCTCGCGGCCAAATATGCCGGCAAGGTGATTGCGGAGAGCAAGCATGGCGGCTCTATCATCTGCACCGCCAGCGTCGCGGGCATCAGATCCGGCGCGGGCGGGCCCGCCTATTCGGCGTCCAAGGCAGGAGTGATCAATCTGGTCAAGGTTGCAGCCCAACAATTTGCGACGTCGAATGTCCGCTGCAACGCGATTTGCCCCGGGATTACCGAAACCGGCATGACGCAATTCATTTATGACAAGGCCCGTGAAAAGGGCAAGGAAGACCGGCTCGGCTATCTCAACCCGCTGCGCCGCGGTGCGTCGCCCATGGAAATGGCAGAGGTCGCTTTGTTTCTGGCCTCCGATCGCTCATCCTATGTCAACGGGCAAGCGATTGCCGTTGACGGCGGCCTGAGCGCATCGCACCCGGTTACCCGGCAGGAATTTGGTCGGACCGCAGTCTAGAATGGGGGCCTAGTTCGCGAAGGCGAGATCGCCCTCACCAATCTGGACGAAGTCCACCCGGCCATCGCGGGCTCCGCAGAGGAAGCTGCGCTGGTCGCTGTTCGAAAGTTCGCCGTCAACGCGCCAGCCTTCGCCGTCGCGGACAACCGATTCGATGGCGGATACACGCGCATCGCGGCCAGCCTGCCGTTCAGCGGCATCGGAACAGACGTTGATCGCCGATTCCATATCACCGGTTCCTCTGTCGTATCTATCATCGTCGCGCGTGTCGGCACGCCGATCATCATAGCGCACGTTTTCATTGCGATAGTCGCGGTCTTCATAGCGTCGGTCACGATTGTTTTTTGACGCCGCGCTGGCAATGGCAGCAATCCCGCCAATCACCAATATACCAGCCAGGACGTCGCCGCCGCTGATGCCATCGCGGTGGCGGCGATGTCCACGATAACCCCGATAGCCGCGATATTCGCCCCAGCCTTGTGCCGTATCATTGGCAGAATTCCAGCCGAGCGCACTCGCATCAATCGGCGTGGCAATAGCGGCTCCGCTATGGATTGGCGCCGCCATCGCCGGCGAAAATCCTGAAAATACCAATGCGGTGGAAGCTACTAGAGCCGAAAATCTGGTCATACTGGTCATCCGAGATACCCCTATCAAGCGCAGATTTCATTCCTGAAAACCTGCAATGGCATGAATGGTAGTGGGTCCAGCCTGTCACCAGGCTGAACCGTCATTAGTTGTTCAAATTCGGGCATCGCGATTAGCGGCGGCTATAGTTGAGACCACTAAACTGGACATCGCTCACCCGGTTGCCTTCGATATAGCAGGTAAAATTGCCTTTGTCCGCGTAGCGAGATCTCTGATAGCGACCCCGGTTCTGTTCGACCAAAATCCTGCCTTTGACCCGATAGCCATAGCGTGTCCGGTCGATATCGCGGATGTCGGTGACGTTCGCCCGGCCATAATTACTCGCTCCACTTTCAGCAGCCCGGACGCAGCGATTCACTGCCTGGCGCTGACCGATCTGGCGATAACCATTGCCAAAACGGGATTCCGAGTAACGATCATTTCCGTAACGGTCATTGCCGTAACGGTCGTTGCCGTAGCGGTCACCACGATAATCATTATCGCGATATCGGCGGTCCTTGTTGCCGGAACTCGCGATCGCTGCGATGGCACCAATAATTGCTACGCCGGCAATTACTTCGCCAGCACTCGGTCCGCCATTATGGCCTTCTCGGGCCATTGCGGGGGTTGCAGAAACGGCCATTGCAGCAGCAGCAGCGGTTCCAACAAGAGCTTTGTTTAACTTGTTCATGTCCACTTTCCTTTCACACTGCCCGAAACCATTTCCCGAGCTTGCAAAGCCCTTCTAGGTGACTGGGCTTGAGTGGAGACTGAACTGACTCGACAGCTGCTGTTCATAAAAATAGATGTTTTTATGAACAGCAGCTGTCGGAGCTGCGAATATCCGGGACTTTTCCGCCACCGCTGGCGTCATCCAGCAAGGACCGAATTGGCCGACTACGGTTATGTTCCCGCTGGCCGGGGGTTAGTTCCCCGGTGCGAGACCGATCGCGTGCGCCAAAAAGGCATAGATCTCGGAATATTCCTCTATCAGCTTGTCCGTCGGCTTGCCGCTACCATGACCGGCGCGGGTCTCGATCCGGATAAGATGCGGGGCATCGCCCGTATCCAGCGCCTGCAACCGTGCGGTATATTTGAAGCTATGGCCAGGAACCACCCGGTCATCGGTATCAGCGGTGGAAACGATCAAGGCCGGATAGTCCACCCCGTCCTTGATATTGTGATAAGGCGAATAACCGAGCAGCGTCTTGAAGTCCTGCTCCTTGTTCGGATAACCATAATCGTCGACCCAATAACGGCCAGCGGTGAACCGGTCAAAGCGGAGCATATCCATCACGCCGACCGCAGCATGTCCTGCGGTAAACAGATCTGGGCGCTGATTCATGACAGCACCGATCAACAGCCCCCCATTCGACCGGCCTTCAATCGCCAGGCCGTCTGCCGGGGTAATGCCCTCGCTGATCAGATATTCGCCAGCGGCGATAAAATCGTCGAAGACATTCTGCTTGTTCTGCAAGCGGCCAGCGTCATGCCATTCCTTGCCATATTCGCCGCCACCACGCAGGTTCGCCGAGGCGAACACGCCGCCCGCTTCGACCCATGCCATCCAGGCCGGCTTATATTGCGGCAATACGGAAATATTGAACCCGCCATAACCGTAAAGCAACGTGGGCGCGCCGTCGGAAAGATTCTGGCCCTTCTTGTGCACCAGAAACATCGGTATCCTGGTCCCGTCCTTGCTCTCGTAAAAGCGCTGGGTGACTTCTACCGCTGCAGGATCGAATGGCAGCGACGGTTCTGCCCAGACAGTCGGCTCCGACGATGGCTCGTAACGGAATACCGTGGTTGGCCGATTGAAGCTTTGAAAGGTGAAAAAACCTTCGTCGCTTTTGATCGAACCGCTGAGGCTACCCACTTGCCCCGGTCCGGGAAGATCCAGCGCGCCAAGCGCCTTGCCGTCCAGATCGAATGTGGAAAGCTGGCTTTTGGCATCGACAAGATAGCTGATCACCAGCCGGTCGCCGACAATCATCGCGCCATCAATCACCGCGTCGCTCTCCGCAACCAGCTCGGTAAATTCCGGGACGTCCGCGCTGAGGTCGGTTTTGACCACGCGCAATCGCGGCGCATCCTTGTTGGTGATGAAATATAATGTTTCGCCAACACCGTCGATCAGCCGCCAGTCATTTTCAAAGCCGCTGACCAGCTTGCGCGTTTCCAGCTTTGCCGCATCCACTTTGATCAGCGTGATTTCATAGCGGTCATCGGTACCGGAGGAGGATGTGATCACCACCCATTCCTTGTCCGAGGTCAATTGCGCACTATGATTGAGCTCCGGCTGGTCCGGCGTTGCATAGACTTTGGTGTCCTTCGCCTGATCATTGCCAATCAGGTGCAAATAGACGGCATGATCCGCGTTCAGCGACTGAAAGGCGGCACCTTCTTCCGGCTTGGGAAAGCGGGAATAGAGAAAACCGACATTGTTGGGCAACCATGCCAGGTCGGTGAATTTGGCCCATTCGATCGTGTCCGATTGAACTTCGCCGGTCGTCACATCAAGCACCTTCAGCGTGCGCCAGTCGGAACCGCCATCCTGAATCGCATAAGCGATCAGGCTGCCGTCACCGGACGTTTTCCAGCCGGCGAGCGCCGTTGCCCCGTCATCCGACCATGTAGCCGGATCAATCAGCGCCCGTTCTTCACCATCTGCCCCGTCGCGGACATATAGCACCGCCTGATTCTGACCACCGCTTTTGCGTTCATAGAAATATTTGCCGCCGGCCTCTTCCGGATTGCCCAGATCGTCATAATCGAACAATTCTGTCATCGACTTCGCCAGGACTTCGCGTTCGTCGAGCTTTTCGAGATAGGCATTGGTGACCGCATTCTCCGCCTTGACCCATTCGGCAACCTCGGCATCTTCCCGCACGTCATTTTCAAGCCAGCGATAGGGATCGGCAATATATTCGCCAAATTGCTCATCGACCACATCAACAGTCTTGGTTTCCGGATAGGTCAGCGAAGTTTCCTTATTTTCATGATCTGCAGCCAGCACCGGTGAACTCACGGCCAATCCCGCGGCCAATGTCAAAAAGGTCAGATTGCGCATATTCACCTCAGCAAAAGAAAAGAGGCCGCAAGCTTATCGCTCACGGCCTCTATTATCAATTGAAACTGTTATGAGAATGAACGGGCTTAGGCCTCTTCGTATTCACCCTCAGCATTCTGATCCGGACCGCTGTCCTGACCCTTCGCGTCAACATCGCGATCGACCAGTTCGATGATCGCCATCGGCGCAGCATCGGAGCCACGGAAACCGGCGCGGATGATGCGGGTATAGCCGCCACTGCGTTCAGCGTAGCGATCGGCGAGAACTTCGAAAAGTTTCTTTTCCTGGGTCTCGTCCATCAGACGCGCATGCGCGATGCGACGGTTGGACAGGCCACCTCTTTTGCCAAGCGTGATCAGTTTTTCAACAACCGGACGCAATTCTTTGGCTTTCGGAACAGTGGTCAGGA
>JAGXGT010000118.1 GCA_024636595.1 Sphingomonadales bacterium
GATCGCGCCGGTGGTGACGCCAATTTCGGTTTTTGCGGGAAGGTCGGCCATATCATTCGTTCCTTTGTCATTTCGGAACGAGGGCGGGTTTTTGAGAAAACCGCTCCCTCCCTCCGCCGGTAAGCCCGTATATACGGTGCCGGATCAGGTTCAGCGGGTCGCAGGGCGTTACACCTGCCTCTCAGACGCATTTACGAGTCCCATCAAAATTTGATGGGATGGCGACTCCCCGGGGATGGACGGATGGTAAAGGCTTGGTCGGCGGATGTCATGCCAATTCTGGCGACAAGGCCCGCCGGAAATAATTTAACCAGACGATTAAAAGCAATGGAGTCGCTTACAGCAATCTGCTATTCTGCGGCAAAGGCCCAATGAGGCGTAAAAATGGAGCGGATGATGACGGACAAGAGCAAGCCACAGCTGGATGTAATCGTAGTCGGTGCAGGCTTTGCCGGCCTCTATCTGCTGCACAAATTTCGGCAGATGGGACTTTCCGCCCGCGCCTTTGAAGCCGGCGATGATGTCGGCGGCACCTGGTACTGGAACCGCTATCCCGGTGCGCGCTGCGATATCGAGAGCATCGACTATTCGTTCAGCTTTGACCCCGCGCTGGAGCAGGAATGGCAGTGGAGCGAAAAATATGCGACCCAGCCGGAAATTCTGCGCTACGCCCAGCATGTCGCCGAACGTTTTGATCTGCGGCGCGATATCACATTTGAAGCGCGGGTTGAACAGGCGGTATGGGACGAGGATGCGTCAAGCTGGACGGTGACCACCGGCGAGGGCGAGACGGTAAGCAGCCGTTTCTTCATCATGGCCACCGGTTGCCTGTCCCAGCCCAAGGATATCGATATTGACGGGGTCGAGAATTTTACCGGCGAGATTTATCGCACCCATAGCTGGCCGCATGACGGGGTGGATTTTTCCGGCAAGACGGTGGGGATCATTGGCACCGGCTCGTCCGGCATCCAGTCGATCCCGCTGATCGCCGAGCAGGCCGACCACACCACCGTGTTCCAGCGCACTGCCAATTATTCCATTCCGGCGGGTAATGGCCCGATAGCGGAAGAGAAGCTGGCGGTCCGGAAACGCTATCAGGATTATCGCGAAGAGGCGCGCTGGACCAAGGTCGGCGTGCCGGGCAAGGAAGCGATGGATTTCGCGCTCACTGTGTCGGACGAAGAGCGCAACCAGCGTTACGAGCAGCTGTGGGACACGGGCGCGATCCCGCACCTTGGTTCCGAATTTGCCGATTTGCTGATTGACGAGGACGCGAATGACACGCTGGCGGAATTTGTCCGCGGCAAGATCCGCTCGGTGATTGAGGACAGCAATGTCGCAGATATTTTGACGCCGACGGAATTTCCGATCTGCACCAAGCGCGCCTGTCTCGACACCAACTATTATCAGACTTTCAACAAGCCGAATGTCGATGTTGTCGATATCAAGGCGGATCCGATCGTCTCGATCACCGAAACAGGGATCGCGACGCAGGACCAGAGTTTCGACTTTGACGCGATCGTCTTTGCCACCGGATTTGATGCGATGACCGGGGCGCTGTTGGCGATTGATATCAGGGGGCGTGATGGCCAGAGCCTGCGGGAGAAATGGGCGCATGGGCCGCTGAACTATCTCGGACTGACGGTCTCCGGCTTTCCGAATTTCTTCATGATCACTGGGCCGGGAAGCCCATCGGTCCTGTCTAACATGGTGCTGTCGATCGAACAGCATGTCGAATGGATTGCTGATTGTCTGGACTATATGGGCAAAGAGGAGCTGACCGTCATTGATCCGACGGAAACGGCGGAGACCGGCTGGGTCGAATATGGCACGGCGACCAGCGACATGACGCTCTTTCCGCAGGCGAAGTCCTGGTATATGGGCGCGAATGTTCCCGGCAAGCCGCGCGTTTGCCTGCCCTATGTTGGCGGTGTTGCCGCGTATCGCCGGGCTTGTAATGACGTTGCCGCGCAGGATTATCTCGGTTTTCGCTTCGATGGTCCGGGCGGTGCGCGGTGCAATGACGGACTGGTCCGGCGGCAGCAGCCCGATGTGGTGGCGCTGCTGGAAATGCTGGCCGATATGGAATTGCCGCCGTTTGAGAGCATGTCGCCGGAAATGGCGCGCGCGACTTCGGTGGCGATGAACGCGGGCAATCCGCCGGGGCCGCCGGTCGGCGAAGTGGTCGACGGCACCTATCCCGGTGCAGAAGGACCGGTCGAATACCGCCTGTACAGGCCGGAAAGCCCGGGCCCGCATCCGGTCACCGTTTATTTCCACGGCGGCGGCTGGGTCCTTGGCGATCACACATCCGACGATGCTTTCTGCCGCGACCTGTGCGTGAATGCCGACAGCATCATCATTTCTGCCAATTACCGGCACGCGCCGGAAGCGCCCTTCCCCGCCGCTGCGGATGACGGCTTTGCCGCGGTGCGATGGGTTGCCGACAATATCGAGACGCTTGGCGGTATCGAAGGTGATCTCGCGGTGTGCGGTTGGAGCGCGGGCGCGAATATTGCTGCGGTTGTCTGCCAGTTGGCCCGCGATCAAGGTGGTCCGGCGATCAAGGGCCAGGTGCTGATCACGCCGGTGGTGGATGCAAGTGATGATAGCCCGTCAATGACGGACAATGCCGAAGGCTTTATCCTGACAAAGGCGCTGATGGACTGGTTCTGGGATCATTACACCGAAACTTCCGATCGCACCGATCCGAAGGCCTCGCCATTGCTCGCCCCGGATCTTTCCGGCCTGCCGCCGGCGCTGATCATCACCGGCGAATTTGACCCGCTGCGCGATCAGGGCAAGGCCTATGCCGAAGCGCTGTCTGCAGCGGGGACGCAGGCGCGCCAGATCACCTACCCGGGCCAGATCCATACATCCTTCACGGCAGTGGGCGCGATTCCGACGGCGAACGAAGCACGGCAGGAAATTGCCGCCGCGTTGCGAGACTATTTCAAGGTGATGGAGGCTGCCTGAGCGGTTATCGGTTCAGCACTTCAGCCCATTTGTAGCCGCACAAGCGCGGCGAAAAGGGCACAGAGGCCAATCACAATCGACACCCCGGCCCAAAGTCGGCTGGCGCCGCTCATCAACTTGCTGGCGAAGCCCAGAAACAAATCGCCAACGGCGAGGATCAGTGCACCTTCCAAGAATATCCAGGCACCGAGGACCGTGATCAAGATCGACAGCAGGTCGCCGGGATTCCAGGGATTGACCAGATAAATGGTGGCTCCGAGTACCAGCGTGACCATGCCGGTCAGAAACTGCAGCGCGCTGCTTTCGCGAATATCCTTTACCATTTTGGCCAAGAAACCGGGTCGCCGGAATTCGCCAACACCTGCGGCGACGGCATAGAGACCGATGAAGAAGGTGATCCAACCTGTGATATTGCCTGCATTGCCCATTGCTTCACTCCTTATGTCTCGTGCGGGAAAGACGATGCGCCGAATAGCGACACGGACGCCTTGCCCCTCACCTGTCGATCCGCTGCGGACACCAATAGTGGTGGTAGAAGACTATGGCTAACCGCGGAGCAAATCCACGGAAGATTGCGGAAGCGGAACAAACCGCTGCCGGCAATCCCTTCAGGTCGTCATCAAAACGTATAGCCCACGCCCAGTGCTCCAAAAAACTGGTTGGCGCTGCCACGGATCGAGGTGACCGGGGATCGTTTCGGATCACCGAGCATCCGCGAATAGCTGCCGAGGAAAATGAGGCTGAAACCACCGTTGGTCACGTCGCCATCGAGATCGACACCGGTCAGCACGGTCGCGCCGACATTTTTCCAGCCGCTGGTCGCGGTGAAGGTCGGCAGACCGCTGGCAGCCGATCCGGCTGGCGAGATGCTGAAGTAATAGTCGGCATAATCGTCATCGACATATTCGCCGTTAACCGAGAGGCTGGTGACGACACCCCGGCTCAGCGGAGTGAAATAGGTCAGGCTGGGAAAGACGACCATGCCATCGTGTGCGCCGGCGACGTCCCAGCGGACATCAACCTGAGCGGTCAGCGAGTCATAGGGATTGAGCACGCGATTGACCTGAATGCCTGCGAAAGGGCCGACTTCAACGGCAACATCAAGCTTGCCCAGCGAGCGGACAACAGGATCCTTGATCGAATTCTGGCGGTCAAACCGCGCCCGCACGACCGGACCAAAGATGAAATCGACCTTGGCTCCCTCCTTATCGGGGATCAGGTCGAAGGCGATGCCTGGACCGCGTGGCTGAAAATCGATGCCGCCGAAGCTGCCTAGAACAACCGGCAACGGAGAAATCGTGTAGTCGTCCGATCCTTCATAGCTGGCTCCGACCGCGACACCGATGCCTGCGGTCAAATAGTCGCCGTCAAAAACCGTCTGCTCGGGTGGCATCGGCGCTGGATCTTCTTGCGCCAGAAGGGGAGAAGACAGGCCAAGTCCAAAAGACAAAAGAGCGGCGCGGCGGAAGATGTTCGAATATTTCAAGATTGATTCCCAGTTGGTTTTGCAACCGTTAAACGCGCGGACGGCCTAACGGTTCCATTACCTGTATAGTCCCTCATTCTTGTTCTGGTAAAGCGTCGCTAGACCGGCAAACCTTCTTCGACCACTTCCTGCAAGGCGGCAAAGCATTGCCGGTCTATCGCCACGCCCAATTCACCGTGCAATATGCCCATGGCTTTTTCCGAAGACATGGCCGAGCGATAGGGCCGATCTGCGGTCAGCGCATCATATATGTCGGCGACCGTGATAATGCGCGACTCGATCGAAATACTGGTTTCGTCCAAGCCGAGTGGATATCCTTTTCCATCCAGCCGTTCATGATGCGAACCGGCAATCATCGCCATCTCGCTCATCACGCCAATCTGCCCCAGAATATTGGTTGTATGGGCTGCGTGGCCCTGCATCGCTTCCCATTCCTTAGCGTCCAGCTTGCTCGGTTTTTCAAGAATGGCGCTGCTCACGCCCAGCTTGCCAACGTCATGCAAGGTCGCGGCACGCCGCAGCACCCGGCGGCGGTGCGTGTCCATTCCCAATTTTTCGGCAATCTTGTCGGCGATCATTCCAACCCGCTCGCTGTGGCCAGCAGTGAAGGGGCTTTTGGCGTCGATCACCCGGCCAAAGGCAGAACTGATATCGTCAAGGTAATCCTCGTCTACGATGACATATCGGTCTCCCGGCTCGAGGCCCAAAAGCTGCTCCGGCAGATCTTCAAGGGCGAGATCCTCCCAGAAGCCGTTGGCCATCGACAGTTTTTCGAATAGCCCACACAGTTCCGGATCAAGCCAGGTTCCAGACCGACTGCGCACTTCGGCAAGCGCTGCATCCCTGCCCCTGGCGCTGTAGAACACATCGGCAACCTGAGCCAGCAAAGCGATCCGGCCGCCAAGGTGAATATCCGGCCCGGCGATACCCAGCGGTAAACCGCCCCCGTCCCAATGTTCGTCGAGATGGGCAATAGCCTGCGCGACATCCTCTGAAAAGCGCAACTGACGTGCGATATCTGCACCGCGCGAACAGCGGATGGCCATGATGTCGGTCATGATCTCCCCGACATTTTCGGCAAGGTTCGCCAACGCCTGATTACGAGTCTCCGGATCTGCGTCAACGCCAACCGCGCTGCCGATAAAGGCTCCACATTCTTCCGGGTCCGGGCCGAGCAGCTTGAAGTCATGCTTCAACTTGCGATCGTCACCGACAAACATCTTGCTGACCCGGGCGGCATTGCTGCTGCACCCGAGGTCCTTCAGAAGAACGGCATAATAGACATCGCGCAAGGCGTCGCCCTTCATACCTAAGGCCATCCCTATTTGGGTGCCGATCCAGCAGGCGCGGATGCTGTGGCCGGCGGGCTGTCCTTCGGTGAGGTCCAGTGCGTAAGAAAAAGCGCCGAGAATTTCTGACAGGCGGGACTTTGCCGGACTGTCATTCTGGTCGAAATCAGAATATCTGGTTTGATACATTTACTACTACTCCGAGTCTATTGCGACTAAATGCCGCCAGAACACTAGCAAACGGTTAATTTCCGCCAGATTAGAGTATATAATTCATGCGCACCGCATAATGGGCGTCCTGGGCTCCGACTGTGAATTTTGCGGATTCAAACTTGGGCGGGCCCATGCCGATTTTCGGATTGCGGGAGAAGCCAAAGCCTTCGCGCGGCAGGAACAGCCGCATATCCATTTTTCCATTGGCATTTTCATCATGGATCAGGGCAACGGCGTATGTGCCCGGTTTCACGCCGGTGATCTCGATGGTGCCGGCCTGAGCAGCGGAAACCTTCAATTTGCGCGCTTTTGCATCCTTGCCGCAATCCGGGAAATATTTTGGGTTTGCGCTCAGGCAGACCAGCACATCGCCTTTTTCGGAACGCAAGCCGGTAATCGCGAGATCAACAGAGGCCGCAACCACGGGCGCAACCGCCACCGGAGCTTCAGTCGCGGACGCGCTGGCTCCCAGCAGCACTGAAACCGCTGCCAAGATCGGCAAGCCCAACGTCCGTCCCGCAGACCCGGTCCCAAAAGCGAAAATATAAGCCATAGTTACCTCGATATAACTCGTGATGTTTTTCATGATGGGTGGCGGTTATGAGCCATCTGCCTAACCTGCCCTGAACAAGCCAACGCGGGAACATCTCCCACCCCATGTGGTTGGAGACGCCCATAACCGTCATCACCAGCAATACCAAACCCAAAACGCCCACATGAATCGGTATCGCGATGACCAGAGCCGGAATGACGATGGCGCCGCTGATCGCTTCGACCGGATGAAAACTCATCGCGGCCCACGCGGTTGGCGGCCGGCTGTCATGGTGGACAGCGTGCGCGACCTTGAACCAGCGCGGCCGGTGAAACAAGCGGTGGGTCCAGTAAAACCAAGTGTCATGCAGAAACAGATACAAGAACAGCGATACCGGTAAATACCACAATGGGTACATCTCCGGGTCGGTGTAAATCTTGGTCCAGCCAGCATTTTGCCAGCCCCATGCGACAATGCCGGCAGGAACCCCGTAAATCGCGGCGGACAGCAGCGACCAGCGGATTTCACGGCCGATCTGCGGTTTCAGCTTGTCATATTGGCCGGGCCGCGTCCTGACGGTGATCCATGCAAAAAAGCCGCTGCTCAGCAGATAGCGCCCGCCGACAATCAGCGTCATCGCGATGGCCGAGGCCAGGATAGCAAGGGCATAGTCCATGGCGGAGGAATATGGCGCGGATCACGCAGGGGCAAGGGTTAAAGCAGAAATCGTGTACATGCTTTCAGACAGGCTTTCCCCTGCTCCCGCCATCGGCTAAGGC
>JAGXGT010000119.1 GCA_024636595.1 Sphingomonadales bacterium
ACCGAGACCAGACGGCTGACCCCGGCTTCGATCATCGTCACGCCATAAAGGCGGTGCATCCGGCTCATCGTCACCGCATTGTGGGTGACGATCAGATAGCGCGTGTCGGTTTCCCGGATCATCCTGTCGAGCAGGTCGCAGAAGCGCTCGACATTGGCATCGTCGAGCGGCGCATCGACTTCGTCGAGCACGCAGATCGGCGCCGGGTTGGTCAGGAACAAAGCGAAAATCAGGGCGATCGCGGTCAGCGCCTGCTCGCCGCCGGAAAGCAGGGTCAGGGTCGACAGGCGCTTGCCCGGAGGCTGGGCCATGATTTCCAGACCGGCTTCCAGCGGATCGTCGCTGTTGATCATCTCCAGATGCGCCTTGCCGCCGTCGAACAGGGTCGCGAACAGCCGCTGGAAATGCCTGTCGACTTCCTCGAACGCGGCGAGCAGGCGCTGGCGGCCCTCGCGGTTTAGACTGCCGATCGAGCCGCGCAGCTGATGGATCGCCTCGTTCAGCTCTTCGCTTTCCTTGGTCGATTTTTCCCATTCGGTTTCGAGTTCGGCAAGTTCGTCAGCGGCAACCAAATTGACCGGTCCGATCCGCTCGCGGCTGAGCGAAAGGCGTTCCAGCTCGGCGGACTCCTGCGATGCATCGCCAACCGTATGTTCGTCAAATTCGAGTTTCTTCGGTAGCACCGGAGCAGGGCATTCGAATTTCTCGGCCGAGATCCGGCCCATTTCCATCCGGCGCAAATCCTGGTTTTCGGCGCGGGCCTTGGCTCCGGCGCGGGTTTCGCGGGCCTGGCTGAGCATCTCGCTGGCCTGAGCGAGCCGGTCTTCATGATCGCGCTGGGCCAGTTCAGCCGCCTGCAGTGCGGTATCTTTTTCGGCGACCTTAGCGTTCAGCGCATCCTGCTGTTCGGCGAGTTTGGTGACCTCGACCTCGATCACCCGCGGACGGTCGGCCAGACTGTCGACTTCGGCCTCAATCAGCGCGCCGCGTTTGGCCATTTCCTTCATCCGCGCCTCGGCCTCGCCGGAACGGTCCTGCCACGAACGGATCTGCGCGCTGGCGACGGCTTTCTGTTCCTTCACCTGCGCCAGCTTCTGATCGATGGCTGATAGCGCCGCCTGTGCCGACATCACCTGACCGCGCGCGGCATCGCGCTGGTCCTGCAGGGCTGCCCGCGCCTGTTCTTGCGCCGCACCGTCGGGCTTGCTGTGGCGTTCCTTTTGCGTCGCTTCCAGTTCGGCCAGCGCGGTCGCGGTTTCCGCTTTCAGTGCTGCGTCCCGTTCGGTGAGGCTGGCGGTGCGCTTCTGCAGCCAGGCCAGCGCTTCTTCCGCCTGATCGGCTTCGCGCAGCGCCCGGCGCAGCGCCTCCTCGGCATCGCGCCGCGCATTGCGGGCTTCACCGAGCTGTGTCTCGATTGTGGAGATAGCTTCGCGCTGCGTTTCGAGCGCAGTTTGTGCCTCGGCAACCTTGTTCTGGGCGGGCACCAGCAGATCCTGCAATTCGCGCAGCCGATTGGCCCGGACCAACCGCTCGGCGCTGGCATTGCCATCGTCGCGGGCGACAAAGCCATCCCAGCGGCGCAACGCGCCGGACTTGGTTACCAGCCGTTGGCCCGCCGTGAGTGATTGTCCATCATCGCTATCGGCGACAAAAATCTGCGACAGGCGATTGTGCAATTCCGTCGGCGCCTGAACTTTGTCGAGCAGGGTTTCGGTTCCTGCAGGTGCGTTACCGGAAGCGGTCATGTTGCCGCCGCCCCAGAAACGGTCGCCATCCTCACCAACAGAAGCGAGCAGATCATCACCGAGCGCCGCTGCCAGAGCCCGTTCATAGCCTGCCGCCGGTTTGACCTGATCAATCGCCTTGTTGGTGCTTTCCGCTTTCGACAGTTCGCGGTTCAGCGCATCATGTTCGGATTCTAGCCCGGCCAGTTCCGCTTTCAGCGTCGCCAGACCGGATTGTGCTGCATCGCGCGCCGCCGTCGCCTCTATCCGTTGGTCCTCGAGCGTTGCAATCTTGCCGCCGCTGCCGTCCGCCGCTTTCTGTGCGGCATCCCGTGTTGCAATCGCTTCGGCCAGAGCGGCCTGAAGTTTGGCCTCATCGCCCATTTCGGCGCGTTCTTTATTCAGCCGGTCGAGCTCCACTGCCAGCCGGTCATGCCGGGCCTGCGCCGCATCGACGGCGGCATTGGCGACCTTGATCTCAGCCTGAATCCGCGCTTCCTCGGCCACCGCTTTGGCCAGTTCCACCTCTGCCTCGCTGGCTGCGCGTTCGGCGCGTTCGGCGACGCGTTCGAGGTCGGGCCTTTCCCTGTTCAGTTCAGACAATTCCGTCGCGAGCCGCTTTTCGTCCTGTTCGAGGCGGTCCAGCGCTTCCATCGCATCGCGGGTCAGCTGGTCTTCGCGCGCATTGTCATCGTGGATGCGCTGGGCCTGCGCCTGCAGGTCCAGCAGCCGCGATTTCAGATTATCGCGTTCGTTGGTCAGGGTCAGCAGACGATGGCTGGACTCGCTGGCCTGTTCGCGCGCGCGCTGGACATCGGCCCGGAGGATGCCGAGCGCTTTGGCGCTTTCATTTTGCGCGGACACAGCCGCCTGCTGTTCATTCTGCGCCGCGATGACCCTGGCCTCGGCGGTTTCCGCTTCGGCCTTGGCGAGATCGGACGCCGCTGCCGCCTCTCGCCAGCGCGCGTAAATCAGCCGTCCTTCGACAAGGGTGATTTCGCTGCTCAGCTTCTTGTACCGCTCCGCCTGCTTCGCCTGCCGTCTCAGAACAGCCGCGCGCTGCTCCATATCGCCTAAAATATCATCGAGACGTGACAGGTTCTTCTCGGCCGCGCGCAGCTTCTGTTCGGCATCCCGGCGCCGGACATGGAGGCCGGAGATGCCCGCGGCTTCTTCCAGCATTTCCCGCCGCGCTTCCGGCTTGGAGGAGATGATATTGGATATCTTGCCCTGACTGACCAGCGCCGGGCTGTGCGCGCCGGTGGCGGCGTCGGCAAAGATCAGCGCAATATCCTTGGCCCGGACGTCGGTACCATTGGCGCGATAGGCGGAGCCGGCGCCGCGTTCTATCCGGCGGACAATCTCCAGCTCGCTGTCATTGTCGCCGACATGCAGCGAGGATACGTCGTTGGTTTCCCGTTCGGCGGTCAGCGCGACTTCGGCAAATTGCCGCTCGGGCCGATCCTGGGTGCCGGCGAAGATCACATCTTCCATGCCGCCGCCGCGCATCGACTTGGCGCTATTTTCACCCATCACCCAGCGGATCGCCTCGAGCAGATTGGATTTGCCGCAGCCATTCGGCCCGACCACACCGGTCAGTCCCTTTTCAATGCGCAGCTCGGTGGGATCTACAAAGCTTTTGAAGCCCGAGAGTCTGAGCTTCTTTATCTGCACGAGATCGCCCCCGCGCCGCCTCTGTCAGTCACCAAATTCAAATCGCGCCCCCTCTAGCGATTGGCCTAGCGCCTATCTGGCGCCGGCCTCCTTCAGCTTGGTTTCGACCATCGACCAGTTTGTGCCCTCGATTTTCTGGCCATTGATCAGGAAGGTCGGTGTTCCCTCGATATTAAATTCCTCTGCGGCTTTCTGGGTATCGTTCATCAGGGTTTCGGCCGTTTCCGTATTCGCCAGACACGCCTTGGCCTGATCTTCGGAAATACCGCGCTGCTGGAAAAAGGCGATCAGACCAAGCTGTTCAGCGAGGCGGACAAAGCGCGTATCGGGCGCAGATTGCAATATGTCGCTATAGGTCGCTTCGCCCATCGCCTGGGCTTTTTCAAACATCGTGCCCTGATTGCTCAAGGCCTGTTCGGTCAGCGGGAAAAACGGGCTTTCGCCGCCGCAGCGGGAGAGAATGGCAGCGGTCAGATCGAGCGGATCGCGGACGAAATTCCGGACTTCAAAACTGACCTTTCCGCTCTCGACATAATTGTCGCGCAGCGGGGCAAAGGCCTGCTCACCGAAGTCTTTGCAGTGCGAGCAGGTGATCGACATATATTCGACCAGCTTGATCGGGGCATCGGGGTTGCCCATGACGATGCCGCCGGCATCGGTTTTCGAGACGGTCTCGGACCATTTCTGCCCGGCAGGCGCTTCGACCGATTCCACTGTATCGGAGGAACTGACTCCACTCTCGGCAGTGTCGTTTGCGCCGCCGCCACAGGCAGCCAACGCAAACGCCAGCGAGATTGGGAGAAGTGAAAGGGATTTACGCATGATATTATTCCTGTTCCAGATGATCATTCATTTCGTGGGGAGGGCGGCCAGCGCAGGTTGCAGCGCAGGCCAGCTGTGCACCTTGTCTAGCAGCTTGTCGTTGATTGTGAAGCTTGGCGTGCCGGTGATCTTGACCGTTTCCGCGCCATATTTGGTCATTGCCAAAATCTTGTCCTGGGCATCCTTGTCCGCGAGACAGATATTGGCCTGCGCCTTGGTGATGCCACGCTTGGCCATGACCGGATAGAAGCCGACATCCGTCGCGATTTTCTTCAACCGCTCGTTGGTTTCGCCCTGATACCATGTCTTCTGCACTTCGGGAGACGTCGACATGACGGTTTTTAACCATTTGTCCTGCGAGGCCATCAAGGCGTTGTGATTACCGAAAAACTTGGTCCGGCCGCCGCATCGCGCCAGAATCGCTGCGGTAAAATCCACGGCGTCGCGGACATAGTTGCGGACTTCCGCATTCACATGGCCCTTGGCAATATATCCGGACTGCAGAGGACCTTTGGAGGCGACTTCAAAGTCTGCGCAATGGTTGCAGGTGTAGCTGACATATTCCACCAGCCGATTTTTCGCCAGCGGATTGCCGATGATATGGCCGCCCATCGCCGACTGGGTTACGCGCTTGGTCCAGTCGGTCTGCTGTGCAGATGCGGGCGAGGCCAGCGCCGCTGCTGTCACCAATGCCGAAGCAAGATATGCGCTTCTCAACTTCATGTCTCGTCCTTCTTCTTGTCACCGCCGCCGATCTTGCCGACGACCTTTATACTCAGCTTCGCATCGTTCTTAGGGCCCGCTTCCGCCTTTGCAACTGCCGATGCCAGCGATTCGAGCACCCGGTTCAGTTCCGCGTCGCCAATATCGCGCAGATTCTCACCGAGCTGGATCGGCGCGGGCTTGAGCGATGCGGGCAGGGCGACCCTTTTTTCCTTGTCTTTCTTTGGCGTTACGACGCCTTGTCTGAATCTTATCTGACTGACCGCGCCATAGCCGAAGAAGCGGTTCACCCGCTCTATGATGTCGGGAGCGATATGTTGCATCAGCGTCGCATAGGCCCCGGAGACAACGAGATGCAGCGTTCCGCCCTCTTTCTCGCCGCGCGGGAAACGAATCGATTCGGGCAGCGATACTGCGGCATAGCGTTCGCCGACGATCTCGGCCCAGCGGCTGACCACCGAGCTCTGGATGAAGCCATAGCGGCGAAAGGCGGCGCGGCCGATTTCGGGCATCAGGTCTGATATGCTTTTCGCCGGCCCGCCGCGCGGACGTTGATATTTCTGATATTTGCGGGCGGCTGGTTTTTTCGGCGATTTTTTTGGCGCAGCCTTGCCCGCAGCGACAGTTTTCGCCTTTTCATCGCCTGCACTGCCAATTTTCTTCGCCATAGCGGTCGTTTATGGCATGGCGCGGCCATGGCCGTCGATAGTTTCTCCGCCAAGGCGCGTAAAATTTCTGCCAATATTGGTGCACATTATGTGGATAACGCCAGAAAATTGCCATGGCGGTCGCCGCCGGGCGGCGATTTGCCTGATCCCTATCATGTCTGGCTGTCCGAAATCATGCTGCAGCAGACGACCGTTGGCGCGGTCAAAAGCTATTTCGAGACATTCACCGGGCGGTGGCCGACGGTCGAGCGCCTCGCCAATGCCAAACAAGCGGACGTGCTCGCCGCTTGGGCCGGGCTGGGCTATTACGCACGAGCGCGAAACCTTCATAAATGTGCCGTGCATATCACTGAAAAACTGAATGGAATCTTTCCTCAGAAAGAGTCTGAACTGTTGCAGCTACCCGGAGTGGGGGCCTATACCGCAGCGGCGATCGCCTCGATTGCCTTTGGTGAGCGAGCGGTCGTCGTCGATGCCAATATCGAGCGGCTGGTGGCGCGGCTGTTTGCCATCGACACGCCACTGCCCAGGGGCAAAGCCGAAATCCGCGCCGCGATGGACGCGATTACGCCCGCCAAAGGCGCTGGCGCTTTTGCTCAGGCCTGCATGGATATGGGCGCAACCATCTGCACATCGAAAAAACCGAAATGCGACATTTGTCCGGTCCAGAAACAATGCGCGGCTTGTGAGCTTGGCAATATGGAATCGTTCCCGGTCAAGCCGCCGAAGAAGGTCAAGCCGGTCCGCCGTGCGCGGTTCTTCTGGGTTGAGCAGCAGGACAGGATATTGCTGGCCACCCGGCCGCCACAAGGCATGCTCGGCGGGATGCGGGCCCTGCCGGATGATGGCTGGGCAGCGAGAAGCGACGGCCACGCGACGCCGCCGATCGCGGGCGATTGGCGGGTGCATGACAATATTGTGCAGCACAGCTTCACCCATTTCTCGCTTGAGGTCGATTTGGCAGTTTATCAGGGCGAAAAAATCGCTACTGATATGGATCATGATATCTGGTGGCCGCTCGACGATATCGCGGAGGCGGGATTGCCGACGCTCTATGCCAAGGCTGTGAAATGGAAACTGAAGGAAGAAAAATGAACGCTGAAAAACCTGCAAATTCATCGCTAGGGTCTTCGTTTTCCCGGCGGTCCGTGCTCGGCGGCATTGGTAGCGGGGCCTTTCTTGCTGGCATGCCCGGCATTGCTTTCGCCCACGAAATGGGTGCCGGTTTTCCGGGCCTGACCAAGATTATCAACGAATATGTCGCCGACAAGAAGGTTGCCGGCATGCTGGCGATGATCGGTTTCGGTCAGACAGCGCCGCAGGTCATTGCTGCCGGTTCGCTGACGCTCGGCGGACAAAAACCAGTCGATACCAATACATTGTGGCGGATGTATTCGCAGACCAAGCCGATCACCGGCATGGCGACGATGATGCTGGTAGAAGACGGCCTGATCTCCCTCGATCAGCCCTTGTCGGATATCTTCCCCGAATTTGCCGACATGCAGGTGCTGATCGATCCGGAAGGCGCGCTGGACAATGTCGGCCCGGCGAAGAGGCCGATTACCATAAGACAGCTACAGACCCACACCGCCGGGCTTGGCTATACGATCATCTCCAAGGGGCCGATCCAGAAGGCCTATCTGGCAGCGGGCCTGACCCCTGGCCGCGTCAGCCGCAATCCGATCGCGGGCGTCGATGCCGGTGCGCCAACGCCCGACATCATGACCTTCGTCAAGCGTCTGTCGGAACTGCCGCTGGTCTATCAACCCGGATCGCAGTGGAGCTATTCGCTTGGCCATGACGTCTTGAGCGCCGTAATCGAGAAAGTGTCGGGCAAGCCGCTCGACCAGTTTCTGCAGGAACGGATGTTTGGGCCGCTCGGCATGGACAACATATTCTATAATGTTCCTGCCGATCGAGCGATCGATCTTGCCGACAATTATGCCCCGTTCGCGGGCTCGCTGATTCCGATCGATCCGGGCGCGACCAGCATTTTTCTCGACAAGCCGCCCTTTGCCTTTGGCAGCACCGGTCTGGTGGGAACCGCGGGTGATTATGACAAGTTCCTGCAAATGCTGCTCGGCTTTGGCACGCTGAACGGAGTTCAGGTGATGAAGCCGGAGACGGTGAAGCTTGGCATGTCCAATCTTCTGCCGAAAACCGCCAGTACCAAGGGCACCTGGGTTGCCAATCACGGCTTTGGCGCCGGTGGACGCTCTGGCCTTGGTACCGACGTCAGCCCGGCTGGCACATTCGGCTGGGGTGGCGCAGCCGGGACATCGGCCTTTGTCGACACCGTGCGCGGTATCCGGGCTGGCGGTTATACTCAATATATCCCGTCGAACAGCTATCCCTTCCAGTCGGATTTCCCGAAATATGTCTATGCCGACCTGATGGGCAGTGCTCAGGCAGGTGCGGGTAATACCAGCCCGTGACCTGAGATTGCGTCGTCCCCCAAAAGGGGGAGGCGGCAGAAGTAAAAATGTGCCGGAGAGAAGATGCTGACAGACCGAAATATGATAGTGCCGACCTTTGCCGGCGGGACCTTGGACCGCGCCGATCAGGTGCGGGTCAACCCTGAAAAGCTAAAGGCTGCGATGATGAACCCGCGTGCCAAGTTGCTCAAACTGGATGGCCTGAACCCGGTTTTTGATGACCATGGCGATCTCGCCTGGGGTGCTGCGTATGAAGCCTCGCCGGACAATGACCTGCTGTTGCTAGGCATCGAAGATGACACCTCTTTTTTTGCCGAACTGAACGGAGCAGGGGATGCTGGCCCCGCCGCCAATCGGGCGCTTTGGCAGACTTTGGGCAGCTTGCCCGCCGATCAGGCGGCAATTTATGCGACAGCGCGCAGTCTGGTCGACTGGCACGCGCGGCATCAATTTTGCGCGCAATGCGGCAAGCCGACCGAGTCCCGCAAAGGCGGTTGGGCGCGCGTATGCGACCGCGAGAATGATGGTTGCGGAGCGGAGCATTTCCCGCGCACCGATCCGGTGGCGATCATGCTGTCGGAATGCGAAGGCAAGGTATTGCTTGGTCGTCAGCCACGTTTTCCGCCGAAAAGCTTTTCCGCGCTGGCCGGGTTTCTCGAGCCGGGCGAAAGCATCGAAGGCTGTGTGAAACGGGAACTGTTCGAAGAAGCCGGGATCAAGGTCCGCGATGTCCGCTATGTCGCGAGCCAGCCATGGCCTTTTCCGTCATCGCTGATGATCGCCTGCACCAGCGTCACCGACGATCCGACGCTGACGCTCGATGAAGAGGAAATCGAGGAAGCGGCATGGTTTTCGCTCGACGAGGTCAAAGCCGCGATGGACGGAGACGCCGGTGCGCTGTTTATCGCGCCGCCGCCATTTGCAATCGCCTACAACTTGCTCAAGCATTGGGTGGATGGAAAGTCCTGAAATGACCGACCGGCTCGAACTGATGGGCGCGCCGGGATCGCCCTACACCCGAAAAATGCTGGCGCTGCTGCGCTATCGGCATATCCCGCACAATATCATCTGGGGTGGACCGATGGGTGCGCCGGAGGGCTATCCAAAGCCAAAGGTGCCCTTGCTGCCGACCTTTTACTTTCTCGATGGCGAAGGCAATATGGAAGCCGCAGTGGACAGTACGCCGATCATCAGGCGGCTGGAAAATCTATATGCCGGTCGTTCGGTCATCCCCGAGGATGAAGCGCTGCGTTTTCTCGATCTGCTGATCGAGGATTATGCCGATGAATGGCTGACCAAGGCGATGTTTCACTTCCGATGGGCGTTTCAGGCGGACGCCGATAACGCTGGCCCGCTGCTGATCCATTGGGCCGATCCGAGTATGTCGGATGATCAGGTTGGTCTACTGGCAGCGCAATTCTCCAAGCGACAGATTGATCGGCTATATGTCGTGGGGTCGAACGAGGTCACGGCCAAAACCATCGAATATAGCTTTGTCCGGCTGCTCGACTTGCTCGACCGGCTGATCCAGCAGCAAGGCTTTGTTCTGGGGGGAAGGCCATCTTCCTGCGACTTTGCCCTCCATGGTCAATTGACTCAGCTTACTCAGGTTGAGCCGACGGCGATCGCACTGACCCGAAAGCTGGCCCCGCGGGTGCGGGCATGGGTGGACCGGATGGATGATCTGTCCGGTCACAAGGATGGCGCGTGGCTGGCCGAAGCGCAATATGGCTCCCTGCACGGTCTGCTATCCGAAATTGGCCGCACTTATGCGCCGTTCCTGATTGCCAACGCCAAGGCGGTCCAGTCTGGCACCGAGAATTTTGAAACCAAAATCGATGGCAGGAAGTGGCAGCAACCGCCCTTTCCCTATCAGGCCAAATGTCTGGTTGCGCTGCGCGATGCCTATCAGGCGCTGTCCGCAGGCAGCCGGAACCGGGTTGACGGATTGCTGGCGGGAACGGGGTGCCAAACCCTGTTTGCGAAGAGCTAGACTAGTCCGAGGCTCGCCAGTTCGCCGAGCATCTCCGCGGGCATTTCCTCCGCTCCTTCCGCGCCATCGGCCAGATCGAGCGGCGCGTCTTTCTCTTCGAGATAGCGCCAGCCCTGATGGGCGCGTTTGGGGATTGGCTGGACGGCGACCAGTCGCGGTTCCAGCCTGATCCATTGCCGACCTTGGCCATTATCCATGAAGCCGATGATCGGCGAACGGCCGACAATTTTCTTTGCGTGGATCCAGTAGAGCGAGCCGCCGACCATTTCCTCATGCCGCTTGGGCAGATAGCGGGTGGTGAGCCGCGCTTCGCCGCCGGTTGCGCTATTATCTCTATGCGATTCCAGCCATTTCCGCAGTGTCGCCGGGCTTTCGCTGCGATAGGCAATCTTGGTCATGTTGAGTGGCATGGGGATTATCTGTGGGGCTAGACCGGTTTAGTCAAGCATGTTCAGCGACCATTTTTGTAAAGCCGACTAATCAAAACCGACTTTCCAGAAGATTGTTATTGCAATTGATTATCAATATCATATTGTGACGCAAGTCGAACGTTGAGGAGAGACAGATTGGGCGAGATGTTGGAAAAATTATTGGTGCCATTGCCGGATATACGGACCATGCCGGCGGTCGAGGCGAGATTGATCATCGCCTTTCGTTTGGCCGTAGTCGCGGTCAAGAATGACTATGATTGCGCCGAACAACTGTCCGACCGGTTGGGTGGCAAGCTGGCGGCAACGCGAATATTGATCCTGGCCGAGACCCTGGGGTTCGCGTGGCCGGACCCGTTTCAGATCGGGCGGCCCTGCTGTTCGCAGGTGACGCCGGATGAAATCTGGCTGGCAGCGGCGATCCGACTGGCTGCTGGCGGCAACCGGCCCGCCTTCGACTCGCTCACCTGCGAAATGATCGGCGATGACGAACGGGAACGGATATTCAACGACCTGCGCAATTTTGTCGCAGCCTATAATGGATCTAGAGGCTGATCAGCTCGCGACCGGTCGAAGTGACGAAGGGCAGAATGCTATGGCCGTAGTCATCGCTCTTCCCTTCACTCTGGCCTTAGCCGTTCAAACAGCCGGACCGTGTTTTCATTATAGACGGCTTCTCCGGTGGGGCGAAAACCGAGCTTTTTGGCCAGACTGATCGACGGGGTATTTTCGGGATTGATGATGCAAACCGTCTTGTCCGGGCTGAATTTTGCATCCAGCCACTCCTGTGCTGCCGTCATCGCCTCCAGCGCATAGCCTTTGCCGTGTCCGGCTGCTGCCAATACCCATGCGGCTTCGTGGAAGGGATCGAAATCGGGTCCCAGTCCGCGGCGGAAGTCGCTGAAGCCCACTTCTCCCATGAATTGCCCGGAGGATTTTTCGATCAGCGCGAACAAGCCATATCCCATGATTTGCCATCGCCCGAAATAGCCCAGAAACCTCAGCCACGCCTCGGCTTCGGTGGCGGGCTTGCCGCTGATATGTTTTACCACCGTCGGGTCTTGCCACATGGCGCGGCAGTCTTGGAAATCATCAGCTATATGCGGACGGAGCAACAGGCGTTCGGTTTCAATCACTGGTGGCTCTAGAGGCTGACCATGCCGCTGCCGACGGCCAGACTGAGAAAGGCGAGAAAGCCCATGGTGTCGGTGATCATCGTGACAAAGACCGAAGAGGCGAGAGCGGGATCTTGATCGAGCCGGTCGAGCATCACGGGCACGAAGATGCCGGCGAATCCGGCGATCACGATATTGATCAGCATGGCGAGCCCGATGACACCGCCGAGCACCGGATTGCCAAAGACCAGACCGGTTCCAATGCCGACGAGAACGGCAATCGTAGCGCCATTGAGCAGGGCGATGCGAAATTCCCGGCCAATAATGCGTCGCGTGTTCGAACGGGTCAGTTCATTCATCGCCAGTGCGCGGACCGAGACGGCCATGGTCTGTGTGCCCGCGTTGCCGCCGATCGAGGCCACGATCGGCATCAGTATCGCCAGCGCGACCATCTGCTCTATCGCGGCGCCGAAGATCGAGATAACGAAGCTGGCGACCAGCGCCGTTGCCAGATTGGTGATCAGCCAGCGCACGCGGGCCTTGTAGGAATCGCGGATCGGTTCGTTGATGTCGCCTTCGCCGGCACCGGACAGCAGCAAGACATCCTCGCTGGCTTCGTCCTCGACAATGTGCAGAATATCATCGACGGTGATCATCCCGATCAGACGCCCGTCGTCATTGATTACGGCTGCGGAGATCAGATTATATTTCTGGAAGCGCAGGGCGACTTCTTCCTGATCCATATTGACCGGGATCAGTGACTGCTCGCGCTTCATGACATCGGCAATGGCAATATCGCGAGGTGTGCGCAGGATCCAGCTGAGCTGGCAGGTGCCGATCGGCCGGAAGGCCGGATCAACGACATAGATTTCCCAGAATTCGGTGGTCAGATCGTCATTCTTGCGCAGATAGTCGATCAGGTCGCCGACCATCATATGTTCAGGCACCGCGACAAATTCGCGCTGCATGATCCGGCCGGCGGTTTCTTCCTCATAGGTGAGGGCGCTCTCGATCGCGGCACGGTCTTCGGCATCCAGCTCTGCGAGAACCGCCTGCTGCTCGCCTTTTTCGAGATCTTCGATGATCGCAACCGCATCATCGGTGTCGAGCTGTTCGGTCAGGCCGGCAATCTGGCCCGCGTCGAGCGCTTCGATCACGTCTTCGCGAACGTGCTCGTTCATTTCGGCCAGCACATCGGCGCTGACCAGATCGCCAAGTGCATCGGCCAGCGGCGCGCGTTCGTCGGCATCGATCAGCTCGAATAGATCGGCGATGTCAGCGTTGTGCAGCGGATTGACCAGTTCCTGCGCCAGCGTGAAGTTATTATCTTCGACCGCTTCGGATACCGAGCGGACAAATTCGTCGGTCAGCCGGTTGTCATCATCCAGTACATCTTCGCGTTCGATGGTGTCGTGTGGAGCGTCGTTGATCTCGGTCATCGTGATGCTCCCTTTTTGCCCGTGTTGGGCTGCTTACTAGTCGTTGGAAGGTCGCAATTGCAATCTTTTGTGACAATTATCGCAAGGCAGGGTGATTTTTGCCGACGGCTTGCCTATATGCGCCCCAAGACCAATTCATCGAACGAAAAGGAATACGCCTGATGGCCCACGAAAAAATGACTCTCCACCTCGAAACCGGCGACGTAGAAATCAAGCTGCGCCCCGATCTCGCTCCCAATCATGTGGCCCGGATCACCGAACTGGCATCCGAAGGCTTTTACGACGGCGTCGTTTTCCACCGTGTCATCAGCGGCTTTATGGCGCAGGGCGGCGACCCGACCGGTACCGGCATGTCCGGCAGCGACAAGCCCGATATCGCCCAGGAATTTTCCAAGGAGCCGCATGTCGAGGGCACCTGCTCGATGGCCCGGACGATGGATCCGAACAGCGCCAACAGCCAGTTTTTCATCTGCCTCGATGATGCCGGTTTCCTCGACGGTCAATATACCGTTTGGGGTGAAGTGACTTCCGGTATGGAAGCGGTTCATGCTCTGCCAAAAGGCGAACCACCAGCGAAGCCAGGCGCGATCAAGTCCGTCACCCTCGGCTGATCATCCCAAATGCGTCTCGATAAACCCAGGATCGCCCCGCTCGCCGAGTCCGAACTCGGACCCGAGCAACGGGCGATGCTGGGAGAGCGCTTCCGGTCCGGCAAAATCTTCAAT
>JAGXGT010000120.1 GCA_024636595.1 Sphingomonadales bacterium
GCCTCGGATTCCGTTTGCTGTTCTTCTGCGATCAATCGGGCAAGCGCACCCTCACCGCCGCCAGTCAGGGCGATCAATCCGGCGCTGTGATTGGCCAGAAAATCCATCCCGACATGTGCCTCCAGTTCACTGGGCCGATCGAGATGCGAGGCAGAGACCAGTTTACAGAGATTTTCATATCCCTCTGCGTCCTGCGCATAGAGCGCGAGCCAGTCCAGCGCGGGCTTGCTCGGGTCGGCGCTGCCCGGCCGCGCCACTCTCAGAAAGCAACCGGTAATCGGCTGCACACCATTGGCGCGGCAGCCATCATCAAACGCCATCGAAGCAAACAGGCCAATTCGGTCACACAGCGCAACCGCTGGGAAACCACGCTCCTTTGCAGCGGGACCGATAGCAGCCGGCTCCATCGCACCGTCGAGAATGGTATAGGCTGAAAAGGTGCGAAGATGGACGAAGGGTGTCTGGACCATAGGGTCAGCCTAGCGCGACGATTGGGTTTTGCATATGCTGCCGAAGCCCCAAATCGGAACTATCGACCATTTGTCCACAGGCTAATTTGGCGGGAACAGAAATTGCTCCGCCAAAGCGCGTCTAAAGCAGCGCTTCAATCTCGCTTTTCAGCTGTTCCGGTTTTACCGCTGGCCCGAAACGAGCGACAACATTGCCGTCCCGATCGACTAGGAATTTGGTAAAATTCCACTTGATGCGGGACCCCAAGAGGCCAGACTTTTCGGATTTCAAATATTTCCACAGCGGGTCGGCGTCGTTGCCATTGACTTCAATCTTACCCATCAATGGAAAGCTCACATCATAGTTGAGCGAGCAAAAATTCCGGATTTCGTCGGCATCGCCCGGTTCCTGATTGCCGAATTGGTTGCAGGGAAAAGCCAGGATTTCGAGTCCTTTGTCCTCATATTCCTGATGCAGCTTTTCCAGCCCCTCATATTGCGGCGTAAAGCCACATTTCGAGGCGGTGTTCACAATCAACAGCACTTTGCCCTTGTGCTTGGACAGGTCCAGATCGGAACCATCCGCTTGCTTTACCTGAAATTCTGTAACCTTCATATGCGCCCCGCAATGTTTGTTTTCTTAGGTTTTATTAACCGACAGATTGATACTCGCACCCGAAAAGTCAAAGCCATTCTCGTTTTGGGTTGAAAAACCTAGGTTAATACTCCCTCATGGAGGCGGACGACTCGGTCCATTTTGGCAGCCAGACGTTCATTGTGGGTCGCGATCAATGCCGCGCTGCCTTCCTGCCGCACCAGTCCGATGAATTCCGCGAGAACGAGATCGGCGGTCGCTTCGTCCAGATTGCCGGTCGGTTCATCGGCCAGCACCAGTTTCGGCGAATTGGCCAAAGCGCGGGCGACCGCGACGCGCTGTTGCTCACCACCGGACAATTTGCTCGGATTGTGATTGAGCCGCTCGCCCAGACCGAGGCTGCGCAATAGCGTTTCCGCTCTTACTTCGGCATCTTTCTGGCTTACACCCTTGATCAACTGCGGCATCACGACATTCTCCAGCGCGGAAAAATCGGGCAGCAGATGGTGAAACTGATAAACGAAGCCGAGCAGATCACGGCGGATCCGCGTATGGCCGCTCGACGACAGATGTGCGGTTTCTTCACCGTTGAGCTTGATCGAGCCGTCGAACCCGCCCTCGAGCAAACCGACCGCCTGCAACAGCGTCGATTTTCCCGATCCGGACGGCCCGACGAGCGCGACAATTTCATTTGCATTGATGTCGAGATTGACGCCGCGAAGCACCTCGATCACGACGTCCCCCTGCACAAAGCTGCGCTTCACATCGCGCAACTCGACCGGTTGTCCAAGGTTGTGATCATTCATAGCGGAGCACCTGAACCGGGTCGGTACTGGCCGCCTTGTAGGCAGGATAGAGCGTCGCCAGAAAACTGAACAATAGCGCCAGCCCGGCAATCCCGACCACTTCCATCGGATCGGTGCGCGCCGGCAGCTCCGTCAGAAAGCGGATCGACGGATCCCAGAGATTTTGCCCGGTGACGATCTGGACAAAATTGATCACATTCTGGCGGAAATATATAGCGATCAGTCCCAGGATGATGCCAGCGGCTATGCCGAGCGTACCGATTGCGGTCCCGACGGTAACGAAAATCCGAATCAGCGAAGCGCGGGATGCCCCCATCGTGCGCAAAATCGCGATATCCCTCGTTTTGGCCCGGACCAGCATGATCAGCGATGACAATATATTGAAAACAGCCACCAGAATGATGATCGACAGGATCACGAACATAACCACCCGCTCGACCTGCAACGTTTCGAACAGCGACGCATTCATTGTTTGCCAGTCGGTAATCACGCCGCGATCCGCAACTTTTGGCAGCAAGGGGGCAATGATTTTCCCGACATTATCAGCGTCATCGGTCTTGATTTCGATCATCCCGATCTGGTCGCCGAGCAACAGCAATGTTTGCGCGTCTTCCATCGGCATGATCACAAATGCCTTGTCATAATCATAGACACCGACCTCGAATATCGCGGCGACATCATAGGCGATTTCTCGAGGGACTGTGCCGAATGGCGTGGAGCGCCCCTGCGGATTGATGATGGTAATCCGGCTGCCCAGCTGCGCGCCAAGCGTCGTCGCCAGCCGACTGCCGATACCGACGCGACCCGCTCCCGGCTCAAGGCGAGCCAAGTCCCCGGCGACGGTTTTTCCATCGAGCGTCTCATTGTTCAATATGTCGGGAACCGGCATTCCCCGCACCAATATGGCTTCCACCCGTCCATTGAACGTGGTCAGCAGCGGTTGCTCGATCAATGGCGACGCGGATATCACGCCCTTTGTCTCGCGGGTTTCCTTGAGCAGATCCCGCCAGTCCGGCAGACGGCCGCCATAGCCCTGAATAACGGCATGGCCATTCAGCCCGACGATTTTGTCAAACAGTTCGGCGCGGAAGCCGTTCATGACGCTCATCACCACGATCAGCGCAGCGACGCCCAGCATGACCGCGACCAGACTGATACTGGCAACGAGGAAGATGAACCCCTCCCCCTTGCCGGGTAACAGGTAGCGTTTTGCGATGACCCATTCGTAACGGGATAGGAGCATGACTTGCGGAGACTTCCTTGGATCGGGTTTCTCTGCCTTTACGGTCGCTGATCGGGGCAAGCAAGTGGCATGGTGGTTAATCTGCTGTTGCCGATATGACACAAGCGGCGACCAATCTTTGAAATCCGCCAAATTTATCATGACAAATTTATGTCATTCGATCACACATAGTGACAGAATCAATCGTCTCGAATAACGGGTCATGGTTCAGGGATCCTTTCCGGTTCCGCCAAATGTTGGGGGACAAGCGGCGTTGAATAGGACGGGAAAACAGGGGACGAATTAATTTCGTCACCATTTTCGCCCGGGTGCTTATCGGCATCCGGGCGTTTTTTTTGCCAAGGAATTTTCCAAGTTACTGGAATTCGGTGCTTTTCTTGCTCTTGAAATTCGACCGATTGTTCATATCTTATTGCTGTGAAACGCCATCAGGGTTTCACATTAGCGAACCGGATGCCGCCTGTGCGGGTCCGAATTTACATTGCTCAATTGAAGAGGATATAGATATGAATCGTTTTGACTTTACCCCCTACCGCCGCTCAACCGTAGGTTTTGACCGGCTGTTCGACCTTCTTGAAAATAATGCCCGCGCGCAGCAATCCGAAAATTACCCGCCGTTCAACATCGAACGCAGCGGCGAAGATCAATATCGGATCACGCTTGCCGTCGCCGGCTTCAAGGAAGGCGAAATTGAAATCACCGCCCAGCAGAATCTGCTGCTCGTCGCCGGCAACAAGAATGCCGAAGACCAGGAAAGCAAGCAGTTCCTGCACATGGGCATCGCCAACCGCAACTTCGAACGGCGTTTTGAACTCGCCGATTTCGTCCGCGTCGAAAATGCCGAGCTGGCCGATGGCCTGCTGGTAATCGATCTGGTCCGGGAAATTCCGGAAGCGATGCGGCCGCAAACCATCGCCATCAACAAGGGCGATAATGTCACCAAGATTGCGGACAAGCGCAAAAAGAAAGAAGACAAAGCCGCTTAAGCTGGTCTTTTAACCAAACACAGAGGCAGCCAGAGCAATCTGGCTGCCTTTTTTCATGGCTGGAATAAAATGGGGCAGCCGGATGAGGATCCGACTGCCCCTGACACCCGCTTGGTGTCACTCTCGACGATAATTAGCCCGGGTCGCAAAAGGCCAATTGCCGTCAAGAATCAGCTTCGGCAATGTGGGACAGCATGGCATGGTCCAATATCCGGACCTTTCCGCTCTCCACCGCCACGATCTGGCCTTCCGACCAAGCCGACAGCTGCCGATTAATATGTTCGCGCGACATCCCGGCAAAGTTCCCGAGTTCGCTCTGGCTCAAGTCCAGTTTCAGTCGCCCTTCTTCTGCGCCGACTACCGAAAGCCGCAGCAGATAGCGCGCCAGACGTGGTCCCGAGGTATAAGCCCGATCGCCTTCGATCATGCTGTTCGCCATCCGGATCCGCTTAGCCATGACTTTCAAAAGCCGCAGCGCCATATTCTTGTGCTTCGCCAGAATATCTTCAAAAGCTTCGCGCGTGATCGAAAGCGCCGAGGTCGGCTCGATGGCTGTGACAGTGGCCGTTCGGTCGCCACCGTCGAACAGTGCGATTTCTCCCAAAACCTGTCCCGCTTCCGCATAGTCGAGAACAACTTCATGGCCATTGCTGGCGATCATGCTGGTCCGCGCATTGCCTGACAATAATATCAGGAGCGAGTTTCCAGGATCGCCTTGCATGATCAATTCATCCCCTTTTTTATATTGCATAAAATGCCCACGCAATATCAAGTCCGCCAGCTCGGCTTCGTCGCAGTCAGCAAACAGGCTGTGCTCAGCCAATATATTTGCCAGTTCTTCAACCTTCACTCTGTCGATCCCTCAGCCCTGTTCAGAAGTTGTTCTTAGACTCCCTTCGTGCGGCATTCGTGTGACATTAATCACTTTTGGTAAAATAGATTGGACAGATTCGACATCTGCCCGATCGCGGTGATTTCAATTGATCTGGCAGCTCAGACGAGACGGCTTTGCTGCAAGGCTGCGGCGATGAAAGAGGCAAAAAGCGGATGCGGGTCGAAGGGCTTGCTCTTAAGTTCCGGATGATATTGGACGCCGACAAACCAGCTATGATCTGGCCTTTCAACGGTTTCCGGCAACAACCCGTCCGGTGACATGCCCGAGAATATCAGGCCGGTTGCTTCCAGCCGGTCAACATAGCCCTTGTTTACCTCATAACGGTGGCGGTGGCGCTCGCTGATTTCTCGCGCGCCGTAAATTTCGCTGATTTTTGACCCCTGTCGCAACACCGCATCATAGGCGCCGAGTCGCATTGTGCCGCCAAGGTCACCGCCAGCTTCCCGTTTTTGCAGACCTTCTTCGGTCATCCATTCGGTGATCAGGCCGACTATGGGCTCTGCGGTTTCCCCAAACTCGGTGGTCGATGCGGCCTTGATCCCGGCGAGATTGCGAGCCGCTTCCACGCAGGCCATTTGCATCCCCAGGCAGATACCGAAAAACGGAATATCATTTTCACGGGCAAATTTGACCGATCCGATCTTGCCTTCGCTGCCGCGTTCGCCAAAGCCGCCGGGCACCAATATAGCATGCAGCGGCTCCAGCTTTGTCGCCAGATCCTCTTCATTTTCAAACAGCTCGGCGTCGAGCCAGCGGACCTGTACCTTCACCCGATTGGCCAGGCCACCGTGAAACAGCGCTTCCTGCAGCGATTTATAGGCATCCTGCAGGCCGACATATTTGCCGACCACACCGACAATCACTTCGCCTTCGGGATGCTCGATGCGCTCCATCACGTCATACCAGCGTGACAAGTCCGGCTCCGGCGCGTCGGTAATGCCAAAGGCCCGCAGCACTTCGTTATCCAGACCTTCACGATGATATTGCAGCGGCACATTATAGATATTGCTGGCGTCCAGCGCCGGAATCACCGATTCCTTGCTGACGTTGCAGAACTGGGCGATTTTGGCCCGTTCGGTGTCCGGCAAGGGATGCTCACAACGGCAGAGCAAGATATCCGGCTGGATGCCCAGCGAAGTCAGTTCCCGGACGCTGTGCTGGGTCGGTTTGGTTTTCAGCTCACCGGCAGCGGCAATATAGGGCACCAGAGTGACATGAACGGAAATCGCATTTTCCCGGCCGACCTTGTTGCGCAATTGCCGAAGCGCCTCGATAAATGGCAGACTTTCGATATCGCCGACGGTGCCGCCGATTTCACACAGGACAAAATCGATGCCATCGAGCTTGTCTTCGGCAAATTCCTGAATCGCGTCGGTGACATGCGGGATCACCTGGACGGTCGCCCCCAGATAGTCGCCGCGGCGCTCCTTGGTGATGATCGACTGGTAGATTCGCCCCGATGTGACATTATCGGATTGCAGCGATGGAACGCCGGTAAAGCGCTCGTAATGTCCAAGATCCAGATCGGTCTCTGCCCCGTCATCGGTGACATAGACTTCGCCATGCTGATAGGGCGACATCGTGCCCGGATCAACGTTGAGATAGGGGTCAAGTTTCCGGATTCGCACGGAATATCCGCGAGCCTGCAGCAGCGCACCGAGACTTGCCGCCATCAGACCTTTGCCAAGAGAGGAAACCACACCGCCGGTTATGAAAATATATCGCGCCATGGGAGGAGAGGCTTAAGGCGTTAACACCACATATGGCAATCCCGCGAATCCGGAAAAGCGAAATAAATATTATTTCGTCGGGGGTGAATCACGGTCAGTCGATTGTTCGGTGACCGGACTCAGAGCGTCAGACGTCGCAATCAGTCTAAAACCAACGCCAGTTGATCGCTGGCAAACGGCCTATTGATCGAGTGGAATGGAACCGTCCGAGTTAGCGGCAGGCGCCGTGTCTTCCGCCGCAGCGGCAGCAGCAGCAGCCAGTGGATCGTCACCGACCAATGGCACATCGTCAGCAGGCGCGGAAACCGGTGCACTCGTGTCCCGTTGCAGACTCTGGTCGAGCGATTCGACCTTGCCTTCCGCCGCCGCGAGCACCGCCAGCGTGATCGACAGGGCCACGAATAATACGGCCAAGACGGATGTCGTCCGGGTCAACAGATCCGCTGCGCCGCGCGCTGACATCATGCCGGAAGGCGAGCCGCCGACGCCCAGTCCGCCGCCTTCGGATTTCTGCATCAATATGACGCCCACCAGCATGGCGGCGATAATGGCTTGAAGGACAGTGAGAAAAAGAAACATGAATTTTCCGAACTAATAAGGCGAGCTTGCGCTCCAACGTGCAGCGCACATAGCGATTGGCTGGCCCGAGTTCAAGCGGTGATCCACCGCCCCTCGAATGGCCAAAGTTGGCAAAGTTTGGGCGGAACGTACCTGGGGGCTGACAATGTTGGATAGATAATGTCAAATGTTGGAAATTATGTTTCCCAATGCCCGATCATTCTGCGTACCCAAAGCATCCGCAGATTCTTTCTCCGACGCAATATCCAAGGCAATTCAGGATGCCGCGGCCGCCTCTATAATCGGTCCGAATTTCGCAGCCGTGAGGCTCGCGCCGCCGACGAGGCCGCCATCGACGTTGGGGACCGCCAGCAATTCTGCAGCATTGCTACCATTCATTGATCCGCCGTAGAGTATCCGCAGATCATCGCTGCCCTGCCCCATCAGCTCCCCCAGTTTTTTCCGGATAGCCGCGTGCATTTCGGCGACATCGCTGGCTTCAGGAACCCGGCCCGTGCCGATCGCCCATACCGGTTCGTAAGCGATCGTCAGCCAATCAGCGTTGGCGCCAGCAGGAAAGGACCGGGCGAGCTGCACCGTGACAATTTCGATCGCCTGCCCGGCATCGCGTTCCTCTTCGGTTTCTCCGACACAGAGAATGGCCCCCATGCCGGCGGCGTGAACCGCCTCTCCCTTGGCCTTCACTTCGCCATCGCCTTCCTGCTGATCGGCACGGCGTTCGCTGTGACCGATGATCGAATAGCCGGCGCCCGCTTCCTTCAGCATGGCGGCGGACAGGCATCCGGTATGCGCGCCGCTTTCGGCAAAGTGGCAATCCTGCGCGCCGATGGCAAAGCCCGGGTTGGCCTGCACGGCGGCGGCGATCAGTGTTGCCGGGGGGCAGATACCGACATCGGCGCCGTCATGATTGGCGGCGATCGCAGCAATATCCGCGATATCCGAAAGCTGCGCCCGCAGTCCGTTCATTTTCCAGTTGCCGACGATATATTTCCGGTTTGACATGATGCCCTCAGCCTTTTCTATTTTTCTAATGTTCATCCGCTAACAAATATCCTGACGCTTGCCAATTTCCTTCCGCAGTCTTTTGCTTGAACCACAAAGCCAAGCCGCCTAAAGCAGGCGAAAATCCCACTCCCGCAATGGAACATCTCTTTCATGATCAGTTTTTTCCGCCGCATTTTTTCCTCGAAACTGGGGCTTTTCCTGACCTTTTGTTTTATCGGGTTGATCGCCTTTGCCTTCGCCACGGCCGACGTGTCGAGCAGCGGCACGTTCGGCGGGGTCACCGGTTCGGGAACAGCCGCGACAGTGGGCGATAGCAAACTGACCACGGCGGAGCTGAGCCAGTCCGTCAACAATGCCTTCCGCAACGAACAGCGGGAGAATACCGGGCTCGATCTCAAAACCTATATCAACGGTGGCGGCTTTGATGATGTATTGGAACGGCTGATCAACAGCTTTGCCATCGCCGATTTCGGCAACAAATACGGCATGGCCGCCGGCAAGCGCCTGGTCGATGGTGAAATTGCCAATATCGGTGCTTTCCAGGGCGCCGACGGCCAGTTCAGCGAAGAAAATTTCCGGCGCGCCTTGCAGCAACAGGGTATAAACGAAACCCAGTTGCGCGACGATTTTACCCGCAATCTGCTGGCGGACCAGCTGTTGACTGCAGCGGGGTTCGGCGCCGCCGTGCCGCAAAAACTGGTCATTCCCTATGCTTCTCTGCTGCTGGAATCGCGCGAGGGCCAGATTGCAACCGTCCCTTCGGTTGCCTTCGTCGAGAATAGCAAACCGGCGAAAGCGGCGGTCGAAGCTTTCTACGCGAAAAACGCATCGCGTTACACCATTCCGGAACGGCGGACGATCCGCTACGCCTTGTTCGAAAAGTCCCGTTTCAATGACAAGATCAAGCCGACCGAAAAGGAAATCGCGGGCTATTATAATCTAAACAAGTCCCGCTATTCGGCGAGTGAAACGCGCAATCTCAATCAGGTGATCGTGCCAACCGAAGCCGCCGCCAAGGCGCTGGCTGCCAAGATCAATGGCGGCACCACGCTTGAACAAGCGGCGCAATCGGTCGGGCTGGCTGCCGCCGAAGTGGGTTCGATCAGCAAGACCGACTTTGCCAATAACGCCTCACAAGCGGTCGCCAATGCCGCCTTTGCCGTTCCTTCCGGTGCGATCGCCGGACCGGCGCAAAGCGCGCTTGGCTGGCACATCGTCAAGGTCGAAAGCATTAAGCAGATCCCGGCGCGTCCGCTGGCCCAGGTCCGCACCGAGATTGTTGGCGAGCTGACCCGCTCAAAAATTGAGGAAGCGATGGCCGAGCTGACGGTGCGGCTGGAAGATGAATTTGCCGACGGTGCAACGCTGGGCGACATCGCCAAAGCCGAACAACTGAAGGTCGAGTCGACCCCGGCGCTTCTCGCCAACGGGCAAAATCCAAATGACCGCAATTACAAGCCGATCCCCGAGATGCAGCGGATATTGCCGATCGCCTTTACCATGGAAGCCGATTCCGACCCGCAAGTCGTCGAAATCATTCCCGGCCAGCAATATGCTGTGGTCGCGGTCACCGACATTACCGAATCCGCACCACCGCCGATGACGCAAATCGAACAGCTGGTGACGCGCGACTATATGCTCGACCAGGGATCGAAAAAAGCCAAGGTCGTGGCCGACAAAATTGCCAAAGCCGTCAGCGGTGGCGCCTCCTTGTCGAAAGCGGTCGCCGATGCCGGGGTCAAGCTGCCCAGCCCGGAACGGATTCGTTCAACCCGCGCCGATCTCGCCCGGCAAAGCCAGCAGGGGCAGGTGCCGGCACCAATCAGCCTGATGTTCAGCATGGCACAGGGCACCGCCAAGTCGCTGGCAGCACCGCGCGATCAAGGCTGGTTCGTAGTTGTGCTCGACAAGCTCAATCGCGGCGATGCTTCGAAGCGGGAAGATTTGCTGACCGCGACAAAGACGCAGTTCAAGCAGGTGTTCGGCAATGAATATACCGCGCAATTCATCAACGCGATGAAGGAAGATATCGGCGTCAAACGCAGCGAGGATTCGCTCACCGCGGTCAAGAATCAGCTGATCGGCGGACGGTAAAATATCCATGGCGAGCAGTTTCGGAATGGAAGCGGCTCGCGCGGCGCTGGATAGCGACAAACCGGCGTTGGTCTGGCGGCGACGGGTCGCGGATACCGAAACGCCGGTCTCGGCAGCCCTGAAATTGATGGAAGAAGGCCGCGGCGACTATCTGCTCGAATCGGTCGAAGGTGGCGAGACCAGAGGTCGTCACAGCATGATCGGCCTGGCTCCTGATCTGGTGTTCCGCGCCGATGGCGCGCAGGCCGCGATCAATCGCAACTGGCTGAACGATCGCGACGCGTTTGCACCGGAAAGCGGCGACAGCCTCTCCGCGCTACGCAGATTGGTCAAGGCCTGTCAGATGGATGTGCCGGAGGAGCTGCCCCGCGCCCTCGCCTGTCTGGTCGGCTATTTCGGTTATGAAACCATCGGCCTGGTCGAGAAACTGCCGCGCGCGCCGCAATCCGAGCTGGACCTGCCCGATATGCTGTTTGTCCGGCCGACGGTAATCCTGATCATTGACCGGTTGGCCGATGAACTGTTTCTGGTGGCACCGGTATGGCCGGAGAGTGATGGCGACAGCGAAGCCAAGATCGCGGCTGCAGAGGAACGGCTGGATGAAGTGGAGCGGGGTCTGTCCGCCGCCGTTCGTCCTGAGCTTGTCGAAGGACGAGCACCAGACCACGAACAGTCTGGCTTCGACCGGCTCAGCCCGGACGGGCCGGAATTTACGCCGCAGCTTCCGGCAGAAAAATATGCCCAGATGGTGCTCCGGGCCAAGGAGTATATCGAGGCCGGTGATATTTTTCAGGTGGTGCTGGCGCAGCGTTTCACCACGCCATTTACCCTGCCGCCGATAGAGCTCTATCGCGCGCTTCGCCGGATCAACCCGTCACCCTTCCTGTTCTTCCTCGACCTGCCCGGCTTTGCCCTGACCGGCTCGAGCCCGGAAATATTGGTGCGCGCGCGCGACGGCGAGGTCACGATCAGACCGATCGCAGGCACCCGCCCGCGCGGCAAAAATGCCGCCGAGGACAAGGCGAACAAGGAAAGCCTGCTCGCCGATCCAAAAGAGCGCGCCGAGCATCTGATGCTGCTTGATTTGGGCCGCAACGATGTGGGGCGCGTGGCGAGCGCGCACAGCGTTGAGGTGACCGACAGCTATACCGTCGAATTTTATAGCCATGTGATGCATATCGTGTCCAACGTGGTTGGACAGCTGGCCCCGGACAAGGACGCGCTCGACGCGCTGTTCGCCGGTTTCCCCGCCGGCACCGTCAGCGGCGCCCCGAAAGTGCGGGCCTGCGAGATCATCGCCGAACTCGAACCCGAAACCCGCGGCGCCTATGCCGGCGGCGTCGGCTATTTCTCCCCCGATGGCAGCATGGACAGCTGCATCGTGCTCAGAACCGGAATTGTGAAGGACGGCATGCTGCATGTGCAGGCCGGAGCGGGGATCGTTGCGGACAGCGTTCCGGCCTATGAGCAAGCGGAATGCGAGGCCAAGGCCGGTGCGTTGCTGGCAGCGGCGAAAGAGGCGGTGAAGCGGGCGCGGGATGTCGGGTTCGGGCAGTGATCTGAAAGGGTTGCTAGAGGCGCAAACGGTGACAAAGGGGAATGCGTTCTTCTTGCCGTCAGTTTCCGCCCCATAATAAGACGCTCCCACAGTAAATTGTATCCACCAAAAGCAGCCGTTCCCGTTTGCCGAACAGCTCGCTATTGTCAGATGACAAAGCGCTCCAGCCAATTTCTTGTTTTCCGGCTTTCGTCAGTCAGCCACTCCCTGAAACATTTGATCTGACTACGGACCATTGTATCGCTGCGATATCGCGCATGAAATGCATGGCCGGTCCATGCGCCTTTGCTGACCTCGAAAGGCAGAGTTAATTCCCCTTTGTCGACTCGGTCAGAAATCAGTGCCAGTCCGCACACCATGAATCCGGCGTTCGATGCAACGGCCTGCAGACCTGGAGCGATCCTCTGGTACCTTATGCCTCGCGTGAACGCTGTCCTTCGATGCCCATGCGCTTCAATCCAGTCCGGCCAGGTGATAGCAGCTGGGTCGTCTTTATAGAAATCAAGATGCAGAAGCGGGAATCCTTCGAGATCGTCATCCTTCGCCAGCCTTCTAATCCGACGCGTATTTTCAAGCGAGCCTATTGGCGTTAGAAAATCCCGATAAAATGAGTCGATATTTGCCTTCTCCTCGCTTTCGCCGAATTTGATTTCAATATCAGCTCGCCCAAGGCGCATCGGAACATCACCCACTCCATTTATGCAGAATAATATGTTGGGAAAGGCTTTCCTGAACTCCGCCAACCGCGGCATTAGCCACAGTTCCACCCAGTCTGAATTCGCAGCGATATGGATTTCGTCCACTCTCTGAACATCGAGAAGTTGGGCAGCTTTCCTCAGCTCCGCAAATGCCGTCGCCAGATGTGGTAGTGCAAGTTCTAGCTCGCCAGTAGGGCGCAGTCCGGAGCGTCCCCGCACCACAAGTTCAATACCGAGATAGTCCTCAAGCGCCTTGATCCGTTGTCCTGCCGCTGCCGGGGTGATTCCAAGAATTTCGGCAGCTTTCTTCAAGGAGCCGTGA
>JAGXGT010000121.1 GCA_024636595.1 Sphingomonadales bacterium
GGCTTTTTCCAGCTGTCGGCCAGTTTTACGCGATCATTCATATGCCGCTGATAGCAAGACGAAATCGATCGGCAAAGCATGATCAACCCTGCTTGCCAGTTTCGCTAAGGAAGATTACCGTTGCGTCCAAGCGCTAAATAAAGCGCAATCGCAGAAGGAAAAACATCTTCCCATGACGGACACCTATATTCCCGTGATTTCCGCTACCGGCCTGTTTACGCCGGAAGACAGCATCAGCAATGCAGAACTGGTTGCCAGTTTTAATGCCTATGCCGATCTCACCAATCGCCAAAATGCCGAGGCGATTGCAGCCGGAGAAACATCCGAAATACCGCATAGTTCGGTAGAATTCATCGAGAAGGCATCGGGTATCAAGTCGCGCTTTGTGCTTTCCAAGGAACCAATTCTCGATCCGGAGGTCATGTGTCCGCGCTTGCCGGAACGTCCAAATGACGAAATCTCCGTGCTCGCCGAAATCGGGGTTAAAGCAGCGCGGCAGGCGCTGGAACGGGCAGGGCGCAAGCCGGAGGATGTCGATGCTGTGCTCTGCGCCTGTTCCAATCTGCAACGCGCCTATCCGGCTATTGCAGTAGAGATACAGGACGCGCTGGGGATGCGGGACGGCTTTGCCTTTGACATGAATGTGGCGTGCTCCTCAGCGACCTTCGGCATCCAGACGGCAGCCGACTATATCCGCTCTGGTAGCGCCAGATCGGTGCTAGTTATCAATCCGGAAATCTGTTCCGGCCATCTCAACTGGCGCGACCGGGACAGCCATTTCATCTTCGGCGATGTGGCGACGGCGATTCTCATCGAAGCCAAAGATATTGCGCCAGCGCAACATTGGGAAATTATCGGCACGAAACTCAAGACACAATTTTCCAACAATATTCGCAACAATTTCGGTTTCCTCAACCGGACCCATCCGGAAAGCCGCGATGACAAGGACAAACTGTTCGTCCAAGAGGGGCGCAAGGTTTTCAAGGAAGTGGTACCGATGGTTGCGACCATGATCAGCGAGCAGATGGAACGCCTCGGTATTGCGGCAGAGACGCTGCGCCGCCTCTGGTTGCATCAGGCCAATGCCGGGATGAACCGCCTGATCGCGCAGCGCGTGCTTGGCCACGAAGCTAGCGATGATGAAAGTCCCACCGTACTCGACACATATGCAAATACATCTTCCGCTGGCTCAGTCATCGCCTTTCACAAGCATAGCGACGATCTGGCAGACGGGGATATCGGTCTGATCTGCTCGTTCGGCGCGGGTTATTCGGCCGGTACGGTTTTTGTGCGGAAAGTCGCGTGATCAAGGAGATTTGAAATGACGATGACAGGCCGGTGCCTATGTGGCGCAGTAAGCTACGAGATTGAGGGCGATTTGCAGATGTGCGGCGTCTGTCATTGCAAAAACTGCCAGCGGCAGGCCGGTAGTTCATATTCCGTGCTGTTCGCGGTAGCGGATGATCAGATCAAGATCAGCGGTGATCTCACCACCTATGAAGACCATTCCGACAGCGGCAATGTTGTCTACCGCCATTTTTGCGGCACCTGCGGTTCACCGGTTAAAACCTCGTTACCAACCCAGCCGGGTATGACCTATATCAAGGCGGGCACATTAGACGATACAAGTGTGCTTAACCCGCAAATTCATTTCTGGACGAACAGCAAACAGGATTGGGTGTCCGTCGACGACAACGTACCCCAGATCGCAGGGAATCCGACATGAGGGTCTCTTTCCGACTGCCGCTTTTTTCGCTTCTGATTATCGGAGTTGCCGCCTGTGATGCGAAGACAACAGAGGCAGAGCCGCCCGCGCAAGCTTCGGCATCAGATCAATCGTCCGATTCAAAACCGGAGGCCGCCGCTGCAGCAGAGATTATATTAGCGCTGGATGGCGAAGGATTGCGACTAATCAATTCAGAGACCGGCAGCACGCGGCTGCTGGCATTTGGCACGGACAGAGGTGCGGCGGAGACCGCGATCGCGGCGCAACTCGGAGTGATTGACGGACGCTCATCCAATGAGGAATGCGGTGCCGGGCCGATCGATTTTAGCAACTATGGGGATTTTACCGCCAATTTTCAGGATGGCGAATTCGTCGGATGGTCCCTGAGTGGCGGCGATAAGAATGCAGCACTGACTACCATGAGCGGTGTCGGCATCGGTACGAAGCGAAGCGAAATGGCAAAATCGGTGACTTTTGAGATGTACGATGAGAGTACCATCGGCACCGAATTCCACACCGGTGGGGACGAGGCTGGCGGGTTTTCAGGGCTCTTGGACAGCGATACGCCGGATGCCAAAATTACCGACTTGTGGGCTGGCACCAACTGCATCTTCCGCTAGACGGGCTGCCTAGGTCAACCCTTCAGGGATCGGCCGCGTTCGATAACGGCTAGCCGTCTTTGTTCGACTTCTTCTGCCGTCACATTAGCATTCCAGGCGTCGGTGGTCTGTTTCTCCAGTGCCATCGCATCCCTGAAGCTGCGGTCATAGCCGTCGAAGATCAACTGTTTGTATGCTTTCAGAAATTCGGGATCGATACTGGCTATATCCTGGGCCAAGGCACGGGCCTTGGGCATCAGATCATCCGGGGTATAGACATGGTTGACCAGACCCCAGTCGCAGGCGGTCTGTGCGTCGAGAAACTGCCCCGTGAAGCTGAGCTCGCAGGCGCGGGACAGGCCGATGAAGCGTGACAGCTTTTGCGACAGGCCCCATCCGGGAATGATGCCAACCCGAGCATGGGTGTCGGCAAAGCGGGCGTTGGTCGACGCGATCCGGACATCGCAGGCCAAGGCCAATTCGAAACCACCGGTGATGGCGACCCCGTCTATAGCGCCGATGACGGGCACATCCAGAGATTCCAGTGCCCGGCAGGGATTACGGGCGGGGTTCTGGTCGGTCGCTGCACCGAGCCCCTGTTCTCCCAGTTCCTTGAGATCGAGTCCTGCCGTAAACGCCCGTTCGCCAGCGCCGGTGACTATCACCGCACGTATATCACTGTCTTGGGAAATATCCTGACAGGCTGCAAACAGCTCGCCTCTCAACCCATGGGACAGGGCATTCATTGCGTCCGGACGATTGAGCGTGATCGTGGCGATTGCATCCGATTTATCCACCAGTATCAAGGCCATCAGTCGTCATCTCCCTCTTCATATTTTCCGGCAATTTGCGCCCCCATTGCTGCCGTCATCGCAAAACATTTCTCGGGATCGCTTTGCCGCAATTCCGCGATATTCAATTCGATTCCTTCGGCGATGATGAGTTCTGGAACATTGCTGATTACGGCTTCCAGAATCTGCCGCGCACATTCTGCTGGCTCCATGCCGTTGTCGATTGCTGGATCGGACTTCCCCCGACGCTCACCCTCTTTGGTCAACGCATTGCGCGACACATTTGTCCGGATCGATCCCGGCAAGATATTGGTGACATGAATATTGTGCAGACTTTCCGTCTCGGCGCGCAGGGCGTCCATATAGCCGATGAGTCCGTGCTTGGCGGCGCAATAGGCGGTGCGCAAAGGCACGCCGACCCGACCGGCGACGGAGCTTATTCCAACGATATGGCCGCCGCCCGCTGCGATCATATGCGGCAGCAACAGCTGGGTCAGCCAGATCGGGGCGAGCAGATCGACATTGATGATCTTGTGATGCACATCCGGATGAGTGTCGAGCGCCAGGCTACGCTGGCTGATACCCGCATTGTTGACAAGAATGTCGACTTTGCCTTTCCAGTTTTGCGCTGTTTCAATAGTCGCGGGCAACGCATCATAGTCGGTCGTTTCAAACGGCAGGACCAAACTTTCGGTCCCGAGCGCAGCGGCAACCTTTTCCAGCGCGTCGATTCGCCGACCCGACAGGATGATTTTTGCACCCTCTTCAGCAAAGGCGTTCGCCAGCGCTTCCCCGATCCCGGATGACGCTCCGGTAATCCAGACAATTTTCCCGGTAAATCTCATAATTCCGTCCTCTGTTCGGCTGCTTTGGATTGCTTCCATCCGACATAGCATAGCCCCAGCATGATGACATTGCCTGCTGCGTCGATCAGTCCGATGCTGGTGAACACTGGATCATGAAAGGTGAAATAATAGTTGAACGCGAAAAACGGCAACAGAGCAATGCCGAAGACCAAAAAGGTCAGCGCGGTAAAACGGGAGAAGGCGGCGAACAGACCCGACAATAGCGCCTGGGCACCGAAGCAGGCTATTGTGAATGGCAATATGCCGCCTTCTTGCCGATACTCCGGCAGCAATACCACGTTGATAACATGCTGAGGAAAAATGGCCGCCCAGCCGCCGAGGACGAAGAACACCAGCGCAATGAAAAACTGAATACGCTTCGGTGTCATTCGTCCGCTGCCGGTTAAGCGTTCTTGCTTATTTTCGGTGCATCATCACCCAGATCTTCGAACCAGGCTTCTACGTCACCGCTGAGCTTGATCAGCAAGGGATTTCCCTTGCGGTCCATGGTCTTGCCGGCCTGGACCTTTACCCATCCTTCAGACACGGAATATTCTTCGATATTATGTTTGCGGGCACCGCGAAAATTGATGCCGATGCCGCGCATCAGCAAGTCACCACCATAATGCGCGCTGCGCGGGTTGATAGCGAGGCGGTCGGGTGGGATATCCCCTTCGGATTTCTCGTTCGTCACCGCGTCGGATTTATCGTCAGTCATTCATCAGGTCTTTCGAAGAAAAGGAATTGCCGGTGCAATGCCACAACCGCCCCGATATTCCAAGCGATCGTGAGAGCAGATTTGCAGAAGACTTCTTGAGCATCACGTGCTGACCCAGTTCACTTTGAGTTCAGCGCTTGGTGCATAGGCAGGCGTTGGTTTTGATATTTTGAATACAATGCTCTGAAATTAGGCGTTTTGCCAAAAATTTGGATTGCCTTCAAAAATAAAGGTCGAAATCAGACCCCCTAACGCGCGGTAATGTGTGACGTAAATATCACGTTGATATGTTTCTATTCAATCAATGGAACAGAATCGGTGCCCGTGCGCTTGGTAGGACTAGTTGTTTTTAGTAAAAAAGGATTTGTATATGTCTCTCACAAAATACGCAGTTGCTGCGGCGACCATGCTCACGGCAATTGGAGCCGTTCCAGCTCATGCTCAGGAAGTCGAAAATACCGAATTTGACGGAATGTATATCGGTGGATCATTTGGCTTGGGTGCGCAGACAAATGATGTCAACGAAAGCATCAGGTTCGACACCGACCGGAACGGCAGCTTTGATAACACCGTTCGCACCGTAACCGGTGCCAATGCTTTCTCTCCCGGCTTCTGCAATGGTGCTGCTAAAAGCAATGTACCCACTGCTGGCTGTAAGAACGACAAGGATGATCTGGATTATTACATCCGGGCTGGGGCCGACAAGCAATATGGCAATCTCGTAATCGGTTTTATGGTCGATGCAGGCCGTAGTGAATCCACGGATAGCGTGACGGGTTTCAGCACGACCCCGGCGTCTTACACGTTCACCCGCCAGCTGGATTATGCGATTGGCGCTCGTGGCCGGGTTGGCTATACACCAGGCGGCGTATTATTTTATGCCACCAGCGGTATTTCCTACGCCAAAATCGACAACAGCTTTACCACCACTAACGGCGCCAACAGTTTTACGGATAATGGCAAGACCGAAAGCTTTGGCTGGACCGGCGGCGTTGGCGCAGAAGCGAAGGTGACCGATAACATCACCATGGGTCTCGAATATCTCTTCACCCGTTACAATGATGACGATTATGTCGTCAATGTTGGACCAGGAACTGCGGGTGCCACGAACCCGTTTCTTTTGGCCTCTGGCGGTACTGATATGAAACGGAGCGATCCGGATTTCGATCTGCACAGCATCCGTTTGACGGCGGCTTTCCGCTTCTAGTGATCGGTTGTTTCAAAAATTGAATATGAAAAAGGCGGCCAATTGGCCGCCTTTTTTTATTTGGACTGCTTTCGCTTTATGCTGCGGCTGCTTGCCGCGACGCTTTCTTCCGATCATTCGGATCAAGATAGCGTTTGCGCAAACGGATGTTCTTGGGTGTCACTTCGACCAACTCGTCATTGTCGATATAAGCAATCGCCTGTTCCAGCGTCATGACCTTTGGCGTGGTCAGACGAATGGCGTCTTCCTTGCCCGAGACCCGGAAGTTGGTCAAAGCCTTGGACTTCATCGGATTGACATCAAGATCGCCGGGCTTGGCATTTTCACCAATGATCATGCCTTCGTAAACCGGCGTTTGCGCGCCGATAAATAGCACGCCGCGTTCTTCGAGCATGTTCAGCGCATAGGCTGCGGTGTTTCCGGTACCGTTGGATACCAGAACGCCAACCGGACGGCCTTCGATCACGCCCTTGTAATCGTCATATTTTTCAAACAGACGGTTCATCAGGCCGGTGCCGCGTGTGTCGGACAGGAATTCGCCGTGATAGCCGATCAAGCCACGCGAGGGCGCTGAGAAGGTAAGGCGGGTCTTGCCGGCGCCGGAGGGGCGCTGTTCGGTCAATTCTGCCTTGCGACGCTGCATCTTGGAAACCACGGTGCTGGCGTATTCGTCATCAACATCGATAACGACGGTTTCATAAGGTTCCTGCCGCTTGCCGTTTTCTTCGCGGTAAAGAACGCGAGGGCGGGAAATGCCAAGTTCAAAGCCTTCGCGGCGCATCGTTTCGATGAGCACGCCCAGTTGCAATTCGCCGCGGCCAGCAACTTCAAAGCTGTCCTTGTCTTCGCTTTCGGTAACCTTGATCGCAACATTCGATTCGGCTTCGCGCGCCAGACGGTCGCGGATCACACGGCTGGTGACCTTGTCGCCTTCACGGCCGGCAACCGGACTGTCATTCACCGCAAAGCGCATGGACAGCGTTGGTGGGTCAATTGGCTGAGCCGCGATGGGCTCGGTCACAGAAATATCGCATATCGTATTGGAAACCGTCGCCTTGGTTAGACCGGCAAGTGAAATAATATCTCCTGCTTTAGCGCTTTCCACGGGTACACGCTCAAGGCCGTTAAAGGCCATGATCTTGGTCGCGCGTCCGGTTTCGACGACATTGCCGTCCATATCGATCGCGTGGATCGGCATATTGATGTCAATCTTTCCGCTTTCGACCTTGCCGGTCAAAATACGGCCAACGAAATTGTCGCGGTCGAGCAGAGTAACGAGAAACTTGAATTCAGCATCCGGATCGACGTCAGGCTCCGGAACATGTTCAATAATCTTGTCGAACAAGGGAGAAAGGTCGCCTTCACGGACATCCGGTGTTTCGCCAGCATAGCCGTTGCGGCCGCTGGCGAAAAGCGTCGGGAAATCAAGCTGTTCATCATTCGCGTCCAGATTGACAAAGAGGTCGAACACTTCGTCCAGCACTTCTTCGGCACGGCCATCAGGGCGGTCGATCTTGTTGACGACAACAATCGGCTTCAGACCGAGCGCAAGCGCCTTGCCGGTCACGAATTTGGTCTGTGGCATAGCGCCTTCAGCGCTATCCACCAGAAGGATCACACCATCGACCATCGACAGAATGCGCTCCACTTCGCCGCCAAAGTCGGCATGGCCCGGAGTGTCGACGATATTGATCCGCGTACCCTTCCACTCGACGCTGGTGCATTTCGCCAGAATCGTGATCCCGCGCTCTTTTTCCAGATCGTTCGAATCCATCGCCCGTTCTTCCACGCGTTCATTGTCGCGGAATGTACCGGATTGGCGGAAAAGCTGGTCAACCAGCGTGGTTTTGCCGTGATCAACGTGCGCAATGATTGCGATATTGCGAAGGGACATATTAGATTCTACCGTAAGAAGAGGAAAGGGCGGCCATGAGCTACACCCCGATATTGCCGCGCCTCTACCGGAATTCGTGCTGCGCTGCAACAACAGTCTTTGGTGTTAGTGGTCTCCGCGATGGCTCAGCATCAAAGGTCGCAAAAATATTGAAACCAGGATGAGAACCGCCAATATCATCAAGGGCACAAGCCTGCTGTTGGCCAGATGATAGACCAGCACAATGCCGATGGTGACACAGAGAAAAGTACCGCTCCATGCGATCATGTTCCGGCCCGCCATCGTTCGCGCGCACACATAGTTGACCACGCCAAATGTAGTGACAAAGACCAGACTCGCGGCTTCGACCAGTGATGACAGGGAGCCGGTGATCGCCAGAATGCCAGCTATTACACCCAATGTGATGACCGCACGATCGGGAATGTCATTGCCATTTTTGTGGCCCCAGAATTTCGGCAATTCCTTATCCTTGGCGATCCGCGCCGCCAGTTTTGCTGTAGAAAAGAGGGTCGAGTTTATAGCTGCAGACGTTGCAAATGCGGCCGCGACAGTCATCCCGATCAGTCCCGGCAGACCCAAGATACGCTCGGCCGCATTGGACAACGCGACTTCCTTGCCGTCAACCACACCTCCCGCTCCCAATATCATCGTCGCGCCGAGTGTGACGGCGACGTAGATAGCGACGACAAAAATACTGGCCGAGACCAGCACCGGCACGAAAAATTTCTTTGGCTCAACCAGATCATTATATTCATAGGCGAGTAGCTGGAAGCCTTCGTAGGAAATGAAGATAACAGCAGCACCGATAAAAGCCGCTGATATAGGCTTGGCAGGCACGCCATCGCCGAGAGCCGCAGGATTCCATTCGAGCATGCCCATAACAGCAAGAACCACGAGGATCAGAAGATTGCCCGTCACGATCACGACTTCGACCCCGGTTAACTTTCCCGCACCCATCAGATTAAGCCCGATCATCAGAACAGCGATGCCCAGCGCGAGCGCGCGAATGATCATCTCGCTGCCACCAAAGCTATGGGCGATATAGTGGCCGAAAGCATAGGCATAGACCGAAATCGTCAATGTATAACCGATGATCAGCAGCCAACTGAGGCTGCCAGCAATCCCGGGATGGTCCATTTCTTCGAGAAATTCAAAAGCACCGCCGGATCGGCCAAACTGGTTCGAAAGCGTGCCGTAACTATAGGCGGATATTAGCGCTGCCAGGCCAGCGATGGCAAAGCTTAGCCAAGCCCATGATCCTGCTGCCTCGATCACCACGCCCAGAGAAATATAAATACCGCCGCCGACCATACCGCCAGCAGCGAGAGCCCATGCTCGAACCGGGCCGATCGATTTGCCGCTACTCATGGCTCCAATCTGCAATAATAGTTGCTGTCAGGCAATGCGAAAGGCATGGCTTTATCCATATGCAAACCCTGCGCCTGATCCTCACCGACAAATTCATCTGGCTGCTTAGTGGAGCGGTGCTGCTGGCAACGCTGGTCCCGGTCCAGGGAACGGCTAAGGACATTGCAGAAATCTTGTTCAATGCCGGGATTTTCGCAGTATTCCTGCTCCATGGCACCCGCCTGGAACGGCACGAAGTTCGGGCGGGGCTCGGGAATATTCGGCTGCAGGGTACGATATTCGTCTGGGTTTTCGGAGTGATGCTGACCATTGGCCTGCTCTTGTCGAAAGCCGTCGATCAAGTGCTTCCCGCCGATGTTGCATTGGGTTTTCTATTTTTGGGTGTGCTGCCATCCACAGTGCAATCGGCGACCAGCTATTGCGCGATCGCCAGAGGAAACGTCGCCGCTTCCGTCGTCGCCAGTGCGTTGATCAATCTGATCGGGGTGTTTCTGTCGCCGCTGCTGTTCGCGTTGCTTGCTAGTGCAGCCGGTGTACAGATAACGACCGATACGATCATCAAGCTGGCCGCAATATTAGTGCTGCCATTCGTCCTCGGCCAAGTCTTTCAGAGATGGCTGCGGCCGTTGGTGATGCAGCACAAGGATCTCGCGGGCTGGATTGATCGCGGAGCGATTGCGCTAGCCGTTTACGTATCCTTTTCCGCCGCGATTATCGCCGGCATGTGGAGCCGGGTGAGCGGCGTCGAATTTCTCTGGCTGGCTGCTGCGCTTTTGCTCTGGCTTGGGCTCGCCTTTGGCGGCACATGGCTACTCGGGGGCTTGATGGGCTTTGTCCGCGCAGACCGGAAAACGCTGCTATTCTCGGGCGCCCAAAAGAGTGTTGCCATCGGTGCGCCACTGGCGGCGATCCTCTTCTCGCCCGAGCGCGCCGGCCTGGTCATTCTCCCGCTGATTTTTTATCATCTCTCGCAACTATTTCTGTCCGCGCCTGTCGCGGTGCGATTGGCCGGGGATCAGAATTAGAGAATCATGCCCCGTTCGTCCTGAGCGTGTCGAAGGACATTTCAACGCCATAGGCGTATTTCGACAGGCTCAGTGCTAACGGTAAAATCTATAGCTCTCGCAAAGCTCGCGCCGGTTTGGCGGAGAGCACCGGGATAGAGCCTAGCAGACCAATACCCAAAGTAGCGACCGCGCCAATACCCAGCGTCAGCAGGACAATTCCCCAATCCGGTTGCCAGGTAAATTCGAAAATCTGGGTGATCACGAACCAGCCCGCAAACAGGCCGAGGCCAAGAGCCACTAACGATAACAGAAATGCCAGCAGCGCATATTCAATCGCCTGGACCGTCAATATCTGGGACCGGGTCGCACCCAGCAATTTCAGGATCACGCTATCATACACGCGGGCCTGACGGGATGCGGCAATGGCACCGATCAGCACGGCAATACCCGAAAAGATCGCGATCGAGGCAGCGGCGGCAATGGCTGTTGCCATCTGGTCCAATATATCGCCGATCTGGGCGGCAATCTCCTTGACCTTGACCATGGAGATTGACGGGAATTCTTTCGGCAATATGCTGAGCAGGCGATCTTCCTTTGCCGTGTCTATCTGGATCGTTGCGGCGACATTATGCGGGACATTGGCGAGCACGCTGGGGGGAAAGACCAGCACATAGTTGAAGCCGAAATTGCGCCAGTTGACCTTGCGGAAGGAGGCGACTTTGGCCGGGATTTCCACGCCGAGCAGGCTGATGGTCAGGCTGTCTCCGATCTTGAGGCCCAGGGCGGTGCCCTGTTCTTCGTCGACCGAGACCAGAGGTGGTCCGTCATAATCGGCCGACCACCATTCGCCCTCGACGATCTCGCTGCCTTCCGGAATGGTCGCGCTATAGGTGAGGCCGCGATCACCGCGCAGCACCCAGGCGCCTTCCGGGAGGGTTTCCAGGTCCGACACGCGCTGGCCGCCAAATTCGGTGATTGTACCGCGGAGTGTCGGCACAATATTGATTTCAGCATCGTCCGCGGTTTCCGCGACCTTAGCGCGAAAGTCGTCTGCGCGTTCGACCGGGATGTCCAGCACGAAAAAGCTGGGCGCATCGCGCGGGACCGTCGAGCGGATTTCATTGGTCAGACTCGTTTGAATCGCGGCAAGTGTGGCAAAAAGCGTAAGGCCGAGACCCAGAGCTACGACGAGCTGCCCGGTCTGGGCGCCCGGACGGTGGAGGCTGGCCAAGGCGAGGCGCAGCAATGGCTGTTTCGGCCGCGGGGCCTTGCTCGCCAGCCAGCGGATCAGCGCCCCCAATGCTGCCAGCAGCAGCAAGATCGCGGCGGCGGCGCCGATGAACGAAGCCGAAAATAGCGGCTCGTTGGCGGTGCCCAGGGCAAGTGCCACTTTCGCTGTGATCGATAAGCCGACACCAATCCAGCTTTGCCGGTCAATTTGTCGCCAAGACCGGCCTTCGCCGCGAATGATGCCAGCCGCCGGGATGGTTTTTGCCCGCGACAAAGGGGGTAGGGCAAAGATCACGGCAATCAGCAGTCCGTAAAGTGCGCTGACCAGCAGCGGCAGCGGATAGATGGCAAATTCCGGCTTGATCGGCAGAACATCACCGGCGATCTGGATGATCGCCAGCGGAGCCAATGCGCCGATCGCCAGGCCAACAACAATAGCGCCCAGCGCTACGGCCATGATCTGGAAAAGATAGATGCGGAAGATCATCGCGCTGTCTGCGCCGAGTATCTTGAGCGTGGCAATCGCCCCCTGTTTGCCGCGCAAATAGGAAGCGACGCCATTGCCGACCCCGATGCCGGCGATTACCAGCGAAGCAAGCCCAACCAATGTAAGGAACTGTCCCATGCGCTCGATAAAGCGCCGCGTGCTCGGTGCGCCATCGTCGCGGGTCTTGATTTCCCATGCAGAATTGGGGAATTGTTCAGAAAGCTTGTCGCCAACAGCTCCCGGATCGTATGCCCCCGGGAGTTTCAGGCGATATTTGCTCTCGAACAGGCTTCCCGGCTGGATCAATTGTGTCGTTCGCAGACTGGCGAGCGACGTAATCGCTACTGGACCGAGCGAAAGGCCTTCGCTGAGGCGGTCTGGCTCGTCAGCGATGACGCCGGAAACTGTGAAACTGGCCTCGCCAAAGGCAATCTTGGCGCCCTTTTCCAGCGACAAGCGCTGCATCAGGGCTGGGGTTACGTAGATTTCGTCCAGTTTGGGTGCGGAAACTACATCCCCGTTTTCCAGAGTGAAACTGCCGTAGAGAGGATAGGCGGCATCGACGCCTTTCAGTTCGACCAATTGCGTGTCGCTGCCGTCCGGGAGCCGCGCCATCGCCTGCATGCGCAATGTTTCGGATAGCGTTCCCGTCTGCTTGAGGGCAGCTAGTTCGGCGGCGGTCGCTTCGCGCTGGGCAACCGCTATCTCCAGATCCCCGCCCAATATCGCCTGGCCGCGATTGGCCAGTTCTTCCGTGATCGCATTGGTCAGGCTGCCAATAGCCGCCAGCGTCGCGACACCCAGTAGCAGGCAGACGATCAGCAGGCGCAATCCGACAAACCGTCCACGCAGATCGCGGCGTGCAATGGTCCAGGCCTTGGCGAAGTCAGATGTCTTCATGCATCGCTATCCCGCTCGATTACACCATCGCGCAATTCGATGATCCGGTCGCAGCGCTTGGCCAACTCGGGATCATGGGTGATAATAAGCAGCGTCGCTGCCGTGGCTTTCTGACGATCGAACAACAGGGTGATGATCTTCTCGCCCGTGGTGCCGTCAAGGTTGCCGGTCGGTTCGTCGGCGAAGATGATCGTCGGCCGCGAAGCCATCGCCCGAGCAATCGCCACGCGTTGCTGCTCGCCGCCAGAAAGCTGGGTCGGATAATGGCCCAGCCGGTCGCCGAGACCCACGGCAGCCAGCTCTTGTGCTGCAACCTTGAATGGCTGATGCTGGCCATCCAGTTCCAGCGGCACCGCGACATTTTCCAACGCCGTCATTGTCGGCAGCAGATGAAAGGCTTGCAGCACAATACCCACCCGGCCGCGCCGAGCGACCGCCAGTTGATCCTCGTTCATCGTGCCAAAGTCGGCACCGGCAATATTCACCGTACCGCCGCTTGCCCGTTCCAGCCCCGACAAAATGGCCATCAGTGAGGACTTTCCGGAACCCGATGGCCCGAGCAGGGCGACCGTCTTACCGGCTTCAATCGACAGATCAATACCGCGCAATATATCGACTCGTGCCTTGCCTTCCCCCAAAGACAGGGTGACATTCCGTGCTGCAATCGCGATATGGGGTTCGGTCATGGTAGCGTCGCTAGATGCGGCGGGTTTTTGGTTCATGGGGGAAAGGATATCCGATGTTGAGGAATTTTATATCATATGGGCTATCACTGGCATTTCTTCAACTTTTGATGGCCTGTGGCCCCGCGCCGGAAGAGGCGCAAGCTGTCCCCGAGGACGTAGCAACGGGCTCAACGGAAGCAGACAGCGGTCAATTAGCGGAAGCGAAAGAGGCGGAAATGCTGATCATCGCATTTGGCGACAGCCTTTATGCTGGCTATGGTCTGGACCAGAAAGAGGGATTTGCACCGGAACTGCAGGCGGCACTGACCGCTGCTGGCAAGGACGTCCGGGTGCATAATGCCGGCGTGTCGGGCGACACCACCGCGGCAGGATTGCGGCGGATGGATTTTGTCCTCGACAGTCTGTCGCGCAAGCCTGATCTGGTGATATTGGGTCTGGGGGGCAATGATATGCTCCGCGGCTTGAAGCCATCGGACACCCGCGCGAATATGGAGGCGATGGTGAAGAAACTGAAAGATCGCGGCATTCCGGTCATGCTGACCGGAATGCTGGCACCGCCCAATCTGGGAGCAGATTTCAGTAAAGAATTCAATACTATCTATCCGGCGCTGGCCAAGAAATATGATATCGCGCTTTATCCGTTTTTCATGGATGGGCTGGTGGGTAACCCCGATCTTTTCCTGCCCGATGGACTCCACCCGACTGCTGAAGGAGTTGAGATAATCGTTGGAAAAATCACGCCGCAAGTGGTCGACGTGCTGGAAGGTTAAGCTTGGTGCAAGCTGGAAGAATTGGAAGCATGTTGCACTGTCTGACAAAAACTGTATTATTTTACTAATACAGCAGTTGAAACGCTTGAAAAGCGGTGCATTTGCATCCATTTATAGAGAAAGCCCCGCACTGGTGCCGGGGCAGGGAGGCTGAACAGCATGGCGACCGAAACAATCACCGCTACCGACGACCTGAAATTGACCCCGCCTGATCCGGTGGTTCCGGTGGCGCCCGAAAAGGCCGGAGGCCTTGTATCGATTGGCGACGAGGTCAAGTCCAAGCTCGAGGAAAAAGTTGACAGTTTTATCGATGATCTGATCGCTCAGGACCAGAATAGCCCCGAATTTGGCAAAAAAGTTGACCAAATTACCAATATGGGTCGCAAGGAAATTGCCGAAGCGGCGGGCCAGTCCAATCGCTTTCTCGATCGCCCGATCCGGTCGATGGACGAGCAGAGCGGGATCGGTTCCGATCTCGCCGAATTGCGCCGCACGGTCGAGGACCTCGATCCGGGCAAGCGCGGCAATCTGACCGCCAAGAGGAAGATTTTCGGAATCATTCCGTTCGGCAACAAGATGCGCAATTATTTCGACGGTTATAAAAGCGCGCAAGGCCATATCGGCTCGATCCTCGACCGGCTTCGTTCCGGCAAGGACGAATTGCTGATGGACAATGCCGCGATCGATGTCGAACGCAAGAATCTCTGGGCGGCGATGGGCCGGCTGGAGCAGATGATCCACGTCTCCAAGGTCATGGACCAAAGGCTCGAAGACAAAGCGGCCGAACTGGACGCAAGCGATCCGGCCAAGGCCAAGGCAATCCGCGAAAGCGCGCTTTTCTATGTTCGGCAGCGGACGCAGGATCTGCTCACCCAGATGGCGGTGACGGTGCAGGGCTATCTTGCTCTCGATCTCGTCAAGCGCAACAATGTCGAACTGGTCAA
>JAGXGT010000122.1 GCA_024636595.1 Sphingomonadales bacterium
CCTCCTAACAACGTCATCGGAGCATCGCGGGCTGCGGCGATGGCGCAGTATTTCAGAGAAAGAGGATGGAAAGTTACTGTTGTTTGCGCCGATTCGGCTGCTGTTTCCAAGACTTTTTCGGCTGACCTGTCTGGGATCGAGATACATCGCGTCTCTGACACAGCGATCACAAGATTTCTAAACTTTAAGGTAGGTCGCAGACGTTGGATGCGGGCGCTAAGTGCTCTAGCGCGCTATGGAGAGTTTCCTGATGCTTTTCGCTCCACGACCCGTAAAATGGAACGAGTGGTCGATAATCTGATCGCCCAAGGACGACGCTTTGACGTAGTTCTCTCGACAGCACTACCCTTCTCACAACACGAAGTTGCGACACGTATCGCAAACAAAGCTGATGCTCTATTGGTTTTAGACAACCGTGATACTTGGGCGTGCAGCGCGTATCGCAGGCGCTTACCTTTTTCTGACAAACGCGATCGGCGCTATGAACACAGAATCCTGTCGGCTGGCGATATAGTGACCACAATTAGTGATGGAATGTCGCAGTATTTCCGTGAAAGTTATCCAGATATTGCTGATCGATTCAGTACAGTGCGCAATGGCGTAGATACCTCGACAATGACCGGCAGTCTTGATCCCGTAGCAAATAAACAGGTGATGCGCGTTGTTTATACGGGAATTCTCTATGGCCAAAAACGTGATCTTCGCCCCGTGTTCGAGGCTGCACAACAGATTGACCTTCCAGTCGCATTCGATTTCTATGGGTCCGAAAGCCATCGCTTGGCGGCCTTCAAAACACAATTTCCTAGTCTAGAAATTGTTGACCACGGCCGCGTCTCTCGGGAAGACGCACTTTCCGCACAACGCAACGCGACCGCGTTATTGGTAGGTTTAGGAACCGATGCGGCGGAACGAACGTTCTTGCCAGGAAAATTCTTCGAATATATCGGCACCGGCCGTCCAATTATTGTTGTTGCGGATCCGGACTACGAAATTAGCCAACTGGTTGAAGAATTTCGTTTGGGTATCGCCACGCGTAATCAGGACAAGATTGCGCCGTTTCTGGCATCCCTTGCCCAAAGCGCTGTTCCCTCACGTAAAAGCGTGCCAGCCGCTCTGACTCGGAATTACCAGCTGGGGCTATTAGAAAGCCGGATCATCGCCAAACTGGATAGTGCACAGGATGTACCAAGGTAATGAAAAACTGCATTTTAAACATCATATCCATTAATCCGCGCGCTTTAAATACCGTTGAAGGGTATCGCCTGCGTACCCGCATGGTCTCAGTCATGAAACGCTATTCTGAGAATATCCGCCTCAAGGTTATTGTTTTTGTCCGCAGCGAAAACTCTGCACGACGCGCCCATATTACCCTAGGGAAAGTGACCCTGAACAGATGACAATTGCGCCAGATATTTCTCGCCACCGGCAACGCCCGCTAGCTATCACGCATGTGATCACCGGACTTACTGTTGGTGGCGCTGAGCGGGCGCTGCATTCCCTTCTGACCGGCGGGCTCGAGGGTCAGACGGTCAACCGTGTGATCTCGCTGATGGATATGGGGCATTATGGTCTTCGCTTGCGCGAGGCGGGGATCGAGGTGATCGGTCTTGACATGAAGCTCGGGTTCCCGACACCCGCGGTCATTGTACGGTTGCGCCGCGCGCTGCGCGCTGCGCCGCCGGACATTATCCAGGGCTGGATGTATCACGGCAATCTGGCAGCATCGCTCGGCGCGCGTCTGGTGCCAGGGCCTCCGGCGCTGGCATGGAATATTCGAACCAGCATGGACGACCCGACGATGATCCGGCGCAGTACCCGCGGCATTGTCTCGCTGAGCGCGCGATTGTCTTCAAAAGTCAAATCGATCGTATACAATTCTGCCCGATCACAAGGCCAGCATCGCGCTTTGGGTTTTGCCGGGTCGCGCGACGTGGTCATACCCAACGGGTTCGATATGAACCTGTGGCAGCACGGCGCGGCGGCACGCGCTGCCGGCCGAGCCGAACTGGGGATAGACGAACTTACCGTGGTAATTGGATATGTCGGCCGGGGCGCTCTGGTCAAGGATGTACCTACCCTGTTTCGCGCCTTCGCGGCCGTGCGCACGGACCATCCTGAAGCCGTGCTGGTTTGTATCGGTCGCGATATTGAGGCGCAGCTACCCGCCGATGTGCCGGCGGAAGGTATCCATTTTCTTGGTCAGCGCAGCGATGTGGCGCAGCTGATACCCGCGTTTGACTTGTTGTGCCTGTCATCACGGGTCGAGGGGTTTCCTAATGTGCTTGGAGAAGCAATGGCATGTGCAGTGCCTTGTGTGACCACAAACGTCGGAGATGCGGAAAATATAGTTGGTGACACGGGTTGGGTAGTACCGCCCGCAGACCACCGGTCTTATGCCAAGGCGCTGAAAGCTGCCTTGTCGGAAGGTTCGGCCGCCCGCGCCCGCCGGGGTCAGGCCGCTCGGCATAGGATCGAAGCGAGCTACGCGCTGCCAACGATCGTGGCGCGCTATGCCGAAATGTATCGCCAGCTAGGAGAATTAAACTGATGTGTGGTATCGTGGGCTATTTCCAGACATCGACTCCGGCCGAGGACTCTATCGTATCGGCCATGGCGGAGCGCATTGCGCATCGTGGCCCCGACGGGTCCGGTGCTTGGTCCGATTCCGAGGCTGGCATATCGCTAGGTCATCGGCGCCTGGCGATCCTCGATCTGTCACCAGCTGGACACCAGCCCATGATCTCCGCCGACGGGCGCTATATACTCGTTTTTAATGGAGAAATTTATAACCATCAGTCGATCCGAGCCGAGATTGACGCGGCAAGCTGGTCAAGCGGATGGCGCGGGCATTCGGACACTGAAACGCTGTTGGCAGCTTTGCAGTTATGGGGTTGCGAAGCGGTTCTTAAGAAACTCAACGGCATGTTCGCCTTTGCTCTATGGGACCGGGAACGCCGCGTACTGACCCTGGCGCGCGATAGGGCGGGGGAGAAGCCGCTGTTCTACGGGACCCTCGACAAGGGCGTGGTATTCGGTTCCGAGTTGCGGGCGCTGGCCGCACACCCAAACTGGCGCGCCGAGATTGATCCCGATGTTCTCGCTCTCTATCTGCGCCATGGCTATGTCCCCGACCCGCACTGCATCTACCGCGGCATCAAAAAACTGCCGCCGGCGCATTGGGTCGAGATCGATGCGAACGGGTGGGCAGATCCGGTCCCGTACTGGGAACTCGGCGCCTTCGTGACACAGGAGCGACGGACCGGATCGCCGGAAGAGCTGCTGGACGAGCTGGAAGAAAGGCTTTTCAAGGCGGTCGGGATGCGCATGGTGGCCGACGTCCCGTTAGGCGCATTTCTGTCTGGCGGCATCGATTCCTCAGTCGTAGTAGCCCTGATGCAGGCCCAGTCCAGCCAACCGGTCAAGACTTTCACGATCGGTTTCGAAATCGCAGGCTTTAACGAGGCCGAGCACGCAAAAGCCATCGCTAGCCATTTAGGCACCGATCACACCGAGCTTTACCTGACCCCCAAGGACGCGTTGAAAGTTGTCCCTGACCTGCCGGTGCACTGGGACGAGCCCTTTGCCGACTCGTCGCAAATCCCTACCTTGCTGTTGAGCAAGATGACGCGCGAGCATGTCTCCGTGGCACTGTCTGGTGACGGTGGGGACGAGTTGTTCTGCGGCTACAAACGTTACGAGCAGGGCTACGCTCTTCATCAACGGCTCAAGTCGCTTCCTGGACCGTTGCGAATGATGCTCTCTTCGGCGCTTTCGGCGACACCTGTCGGAACTGTCAACCGCGCAATGTCTATGATGCCGCTTCGGTATCAGAACCTTGCACTGGGCGATCGACTGCGCAAATTGGGCGATATCCTGCACAATTCGGAAGGACCGGACTTCTATCGCCGCTTGCTTTCTATTTTCCAGTCACCCGCTGCCTTGGTCCCGGGAGCGCAAGAGGCAGCTTCCCTGCTTGGTCGCAACGACGATTGGCCGGATCTTGACGACTTTCGCGAGATGATGATGTATCTGGACACGATGACCTATTTGCCCGGAGACATCCTTACCAAGGTCGACCGTGCCAGCATGGCGGTCAGCCTGGAGGCGCGTGTCCCGTTTCTGGATCACGAGTTGATGGAATTTGCCTGGAGCCTGCCGCTGGACTTGAAATTGCGAGACGGCAAAGCGAAATGGCCGCTGCAACAGATTCTCGGCCGCCATGTCCCAGCCCAATTGTTTGATCGCCCCAAGATGGGATTTGGCGTTCCGATCGAACATTGGCTGAGCGGGCCCTTGCGCGACTGGGCGGAAGATCTGCTCAGCGAGGCAAGTCTCAGCCAGTCAGGACTATTGGACCCTTTGCCGATCCGTAAGCTTTGGACCGAGCATGTCACCGGTCAGCGCCGTTGGCATCATCAGATCTGGGCAATCCTGATGTTCCAAGCCTGGTACCGGACCATATGACCGTCGCAGTTGCCAGATCGCGCGGTCTCGCTGTGCCGCTTCGCGCCTATTTGGCGACGCTGGTCGTCTGCTCGGCACTGTATTTCATTCGGCCGCCGGAAATTTCCATTTACATTTTCGACATTGTCTGGATCGCCGGGTTGTTGGCTTTTCCGGACAAATTCCTGCGCATGCCACGATCAATTTCCCTAGCGCTTGTGCTCTTTGCCTTGGCAATGATCTGCTCTATAGTGTATGTGATTCTGGAGCGCCGACCACTCGATCCAGGCCAGGCGTTGGTCATCCTGCTTCGGTTCTCGCAGATGGTGATCTGTGCAAATTTCTTTTTCAACTGCGCGCGCTCGCAGAGGCTAGAGGCGCGCGATTTCGTGATTCCGGCGCTATTGGCGCTATTGATACCGCTTTGGGGTGGGTTAGCTTTATATTGGACGGCACCGGACCTGGCCATCGTATTTGACCGCTATGCTGGTTATTTCGGCAACCCGAACTCGCTTTCGCTGTTCATCGTAGTCTCGACCCCAATCTTTTTTGCGCTATTGCGGTTTGGTTTATTGTCGAAGCCACAGACATATACGCTGATGCTTGCCTATTTAGCATCAGCGGCGTATTCGCTGACGCTCGCCGGGTCTAACTCCGGATTGCTTCTGTTCCTGGTCGTCCTGACGCTTAGCTTCGTTGGTTCTTTGCGCGGCGCAGTTTTCATGCTTGTGGCCGCGTTGATGGGTTATCTGACATTAACGGCGATTGAGGGCTATGTCCTGCCATGGGCGCAGCAAATGGTATTGAGCGACTTTGCGGGATCGCGGCGGACCGGCTCACTGATCATTAGCTTGCTTCAGGGCTCTGATTTTAGCGAACTAGGTAGCCAATCCTATCGCTTCTATATTGAGGACTATCTATTCGGCCAGCAGTTCGCCGATACTTGGCGAGTGCTATGGGGCCTCGGCCCCGGTCAGTCAAAAAGTCTGACCTACATATTTGACGGCAATACGGTGACGATACACAATTTCTACAAGGCGATCTTTCTGGAATTCGGCATTTTAGGCACGATAAGTTTTGCGCTACTAGCTATCCTGACCTTCAAACGCTTCCCTTGGAAATACGAGACTTGGTTGTTGTTCAGCGGGTTCTTGCTCGCCTCTCTCGGCACGCCGGTACTTTATCTTCCATTTTTCTGGGCGCCCCTATTTGCGGCATTGGCGGCCCTTACGATGGCCAGCCATCGCCAGCAAAGGTCGAACGACGCCAAACGGGCAGTAAGATGACACGAGTCCTTATTTTGGCTGGCTTCGCTGGTTCCTTAACCAATTTTCGCGGCAAATTAATTGAGGAAATGAGGGCGCGCGGTTACGACGTCCATGCTGCAGCACCCGGGCTTGCCGCAGACGAACAGACGTGCGCGTGGTTGCGGGAACGGGGTGTGACCTGCCATGATGTTCCGCTCGATCGCGCTGGCCTCAGCATCAGCCAGGACCTGCGGACCTTTCGCGCTCTGATTGCGCTTTGCAATCTGGTAAGGCCCGACCACTTTCTCGGATACACCGTGAAGCCAGTCATCTGGGGTCTGCTTGCCGCCAAGCGCGCGGGTGTTCGCAACCGCGTCGCGTTGATCACGGGGCTTGGCTATGCCTTTACCGGAGAAGGAAGTGGACGACGTCGCCTGATCGGAAAGCTGACCCGGATGCTTTACTGGTACGCACTCAAGCAGTCCACGCTGATCATCTTTCAGAACCCCGATGATCGCAACCACTTTCGGGACATCGGCCTGTTGCCACACCGCACGCCGGTTGAGATCGTTAATGGCTCGGGTGTCGATCTGAGCACGTTTCAGGTAGAAAAAATTCCGCAAGGGCCGACCCGTTTTCTCCTTATCGCGCGACTGCTGGGAGACAAGGGTATCCGGGAATATGTGTCGGCGGCCCGAAAGGTGCGTGCCCGCTGGCCCGATGTGCAATGCTATCTCGTCGGAGGGCGGGACCCGAACCCTGACGGCATCCCCGAAGAGGAAGTCTGCGCTTGGCATGACGCGGGCGATGTGATCTGGCGCGGCGCGCTTCACGATGTACGGCCTGAAATTGCACAAGCCCACGTCTATGTCCTGCCAAGCTACCGCGAGGGCACGCCGCGCACTGTTCTGGAAGCCATGGCAATGGGGCGCGCAGTTATCACAACCGACGCGCCAGGTTGCCGCCAGACCGTTCAGTCCGGACGGAATGGTTTTCTTGTGCCCGTTCGCGATGTCCCGGCCTTGGCAGATGCGATGGAACGTTTCCTGCTCGACCCGACATTAATTCCAGAAATGGGCGCAGAGGCACGACGGGTTGCAGAAGCGCGATACGATGTTCACTTGGTCAATGCGGCGATGCTCGAGGCAATGAATTTGGCCTGACTTTTGTTGAATCATATCTTGTTCAACGCGATGTGCCGCATGAAAGCTCTAGGCGGCGTGCGATTGCTTAACCCAGACCAAAAGATTAAACTGAAGAAATGACTGTAGTTACAACGGACGAAAAGATCAGTAGCGGATCAGATCGCACATATTAGGAGGCTTTCAATTGTCCAAACGGGCTCTCGATATTCTTGCAGCAGGGATTGGGGTAATTCTATTCTCACCCGTCCTGTGCGTAGTGGCGCTGATGATCTGGCGGCAGATGGGGGCGCCTGTCTTCTTCCGCCAAACCCGGCCCGGTCGCGACGGCAGGCCGTTCCAGATGGTCAAGTTCCGGACCATGCGCGATGCATTTGATGAACAGGGCAACGCGCTGTCTGATTCAGACCGTCTCACCCGCCTGGGCCGTTTCCTGCGCGCAAGCTCGCTCGATGAACTGCCGGAACTTTGGAACGTCCTCAAGGGCGACATGAGCCTCGTCGGCCCGCGCCCGCTGTTGATGGAATATCTGCCGCTATATTCGGTCGAACAGGCTCGTCGCCACGAGGTCCGTCCGGGCGTAACGGGATGGGCGCAGATTAATGGACGCAACGCGATCTCATGGGATGCGAAATTTGCACTTGATATATGGTATGTCGATAATCGTAGCCTGTTGCTCGATCTGAAAATTATCTGGCTGACAATTCGCAAAGTGGCTAAGCGCGAAGGCATATCTGCCGCGGGTGAAGCAACGATGTCGAAATTCATGGGAAAATGAGATGAAACTGATTGGAGTATATGGAGCTAGTGGTTTTGGGCGCGAGGTGATGCCGTTACTTCGTCAACAAGTACAAGATGAAGCGGATACGGAATGTGTTTTTGTGGATGATGCAGGCACGGCAGACCTAGTGAACGGTCACAAGTGCCTCACATTCGAGACGTTCCTTTCGCATCCGGCGACCGAACGGTTCATCTCAATTGCGATCGGAGCTGGAAAAGTCAGAAAAGAGCTTACGGAAAAGTGCGAAAATAACGGTGTGCAGTTAATAAATGTCGATGCACCAAACAGCGTGGTGATGGATGAGGCTGTTATCGGAGAGGGGTTCATACTATGTCCATTCACCACTATCACCTCAAACGTTACAATTGGACGTCAATTTCACGCAAACATCTATTCATATGTGGCACATGACTGTGTGATCGGAGACTTCGTGACCTTCGCACCTGGAGTCATGTGCAATGGTAATGTACGTGTAGAAGACCATGTATATCTCGGCACCGGTGCCGTTCTTCGTCAAGGAACGCCTGACAAACCACTGGTTATCGGTGCGGGCGCTGTAGTCGGCATGGGGGCAGTCGTCACTCGCGACGTTCCTGCAGGTGTAACAGTTGTCGGTAACCCGGCGAAGCCTCTGATCAAGCGCTAATCATGCGCATCTATCTATCTCGCCCCCACATGTCCGGTCAGGAAGAGTTGCACGTCGCCGAGGCCTTTGCGTCGAATTTCATTGCACCCGTCGGCCCACAACTTGATGCTTTCGAGGACTCGGTCCGCGATTACCTTGGCGCAGACATCCATTGTGTCGCCATCTCTTCTGGCTCCGCCGCACTGCATCTGGCCCTGCGCATCGCTGGCGTCAGCAAAGGCGACGAAGTCTGGATCTCCTCAATGACTTTCGCAGGTGGCATTTTCCCGATAAATTATCTCGGCGCCACACCCCGCTTCTTCGACCTCAACCCCTCGACTTGGGCTATCGATACCGCCATTCTCAGCGACGAGCTGGCCAAGGCCGCGCGTTCCAGCAATTTGCCCAAAGCCATCGTCCCGACCGACCTCTACGGGCAGTCGGTCGATCTCGATGCGCTTGAAGCCCTTGCCGCACAATACAATGTTCGACTCATCGTAGATTCGGCCGAAAGCATCGGCGCGACCTATCTGGATGGACGTAAGGCAGGGACGGGTGGCGATGCAGCCATCCTATCCTTCAACGGAAACAAGATTATAACAACATCGGGCGGCGGCATGTTCGTCACACGACACCAGGAATGGGCCGACGAGGCGCGCTTCCTCGCCACTCAGGCTCGGGACCCTGCTCCGCATTACGAGCACTCCACTTTCGGTTACAACTACCGCCTTTCCAATATCTGCGCGGCGATCGGACTGGGACAGATGAAAGTTCTCGATGCCCGGGTGGGGCGCCGCCGCGAGATTTTCGAGCGCTACGAGGCTGCTTTTGCGCATCGCGGCATCGATTTCATGCCCGAACCGGAGGGGTTGCATTCGACCCGTTGGCTAACAGCTCTGACAATAGATCCCGCGCAAACGGGCGTCTCGCGAGAAGACATCCGACTCATGCTCCTGGAACATCAGATAGAGTCTCGCCCGTTGTGGAAGCCGATGCATATGCAGCCGCTTTATGCCGGCGCACCCTACCACGGCTCCGGCGTCGATGAACGGTTATTTGAGAATGGTCTCTGCCTGCCCTCGGGAAGCGACATGACCGACGACCAGCAGAATGAGGTAATTGAACGAATTGCTAATCTTTTGGATAGTGCGAACTGATCGTACGGATTATTGCTAATTGGGCTCCGCGTCGTTGATGAACTTCGCAAGCGACTGGAGATTGGCGGCCTCCCTGTTTCGATCTGGCCTCTTCCATCGTTCCATGGCCAAAACAAACACCCATGGCTTTGTCCGTCAGCATCTCCGTAAACCCAATATACCTCGAATAGCCTCTGGATAGGTGTGGACTGGGCGGAACCGGCAAGAAACTACCTTAAAAGTTAAAACTTTCAAGAGTTTCTGGGTAGCGGGGGACGGGGCAGGATAAGCCAGTGGAGGACACAGCGGGATTCGAATTTATGACTTAACTGATTGGTAAAGCATAAAAATAATTTGTGCTGGTTCAGTTATACCCCCACTTATACCCCGCTTTCGAAATACTGTATTTTTTGTCCGCTTTCGTCCCAACTTCCGACATAGCAGCTCGATTTTTATTCCCTAATAACTGACGCTCTTCATGGCCATTCCGGCCAAGGAGAAAAACAATGAGATTTTCAATATTCGATCCGGCAGCGAAAAACCGGGCGCCATGGAACTTTGGTGTCAAAGTCGGCCCGAAGAGGCCTTTCACACAGACGCATATCTGGGCGTTAAGGTTCTTTCTCGTTTTTCAATCGAATCGCGATCGGTATGGAGCCGTCGCCATACGATTATTATGCTTGTAGTTTATATGGGTTAAGATATGTCGATCTACGAACTTTAGAAGAGCAAAAAAGAGGGCAGAAAGATTCGTATCGGTGTGATTTGCAATGGCAATAGTTTAAAAAAGTGGCACTTAGACGCATTGACTCAAATCGAACATGATCATGAAATTGTGTTGATGGTTGCTCATGGGGAGATTTCCCCTTCTAGAAAAGCATTCAAACACGCTGCATATTACGCGCTAAATATCGTATCGATGCGTAGCGAAGAAACAAAAACGCGATCATTCCCAAATGACACAATCAAAGCAAACGCCCGGATAGATTTTACTGTGAGTTATGATGGTAATTGGGCAGTACTTCCTCCTGAAGCGATGGATTTTGCAATATCGCAAAATCTCGATTGCATTATAAAGTTTTCGCTTGGGCTGCTTCGGATCCCGCCTGCAAATAAGATGCCCGTTCCGATATTGTCATTCCATCATGGTGACCCCCGATCATTTCGCGGAAGGCCTGCGGGTTTTTACGAAATATCTTCGGGCACTGCGCATATGGGACAGATAGTGCAAATCCTTAGCAACAAATTGGACGCTGGCGAGATTTTGGCTACAGCTCAATCGCCGGTTTACTTCTATTCTTATAAAAAGACCCTTAAAGAAGCTTATCAGCTGTCTCCTTATTTATTACCAAAGGCAATTGAAGCATTTCAAGGAGGTCATAGAATTGATTGGTCGCCTGTCGGTAAGAATTATAGACTGCCTGGAAATTGGCAAGTAGCTAAAACTATTTTAAAATTAGAAATGGAAAAATTGAAGCGCTTAATTTACGGAGCTTTCTACGAGAAAAAATGGCACGTTTCGACTGCCCATCGTACATTTGACCACAGTAACATTACTTGCCAAATTGGGACTAAGGGAAGTTGGCAAGACCTTCCTATTCCCGCAGGTTATACTTTCATTGCCGACCCATTTTTCTATTATGATCGTTCGATTATAGTAGAAGCCCTCAATCGAGTCTCAGGACAGGGCGAACTCGTGATCATTGGAGACAGCGAAACGACCACCTTGACTCATGAAAGTGGTGGACATTTATCCTATCCTAGCATCGTCGAACAAGCTGGCGAGCGATTGCTACTGCCAGAAACTGCTCAATGGTGCAGTCCGCATCTGTTCGCGATTGATGGAGATCGTCTGGTCAAACGGCTGGAGATCGACATTAATGCCGAAAGACTTCTCGATCCGACCTTTTTTGAGCATCGGGAGCATATGTATATCTTTGGAAACGAAGCCGCCGAAGGACCCAAAATTTTGCGTTTGTGGGTGGCGAAGGAGATTGGGCAGCGTTTCAAAGAACATCCTTCAAGTCCGATTCGCATATCGATCCGCGGAAGTCGAATGGGCGGACAAGTTCTGCGGCAGGGGGATGAAATAATTCGTATAGGCCAAGATCAAACGCGTTCCTACGGCGACGGGGTGATTTTATATCGAATAGACGAACTAAGCCCGCAAAATTATGTTGAATCCGAAATTCAGGCATTTAGCTTCGAGGATGTAGAAGGCCCCCATACGCTTAATTTTTCCGCTACGCAGATTGTGTTCGATTGGTATGTAGATCGTTTTGATTGGCTGGCCGGTGTGAGACGGATTTCGGCACGTTTGAGATCGAAATGATGAAATTTGTTCCCATCAAAATCCTCAGCATAGTCTTAAGTTTCGATAAAATGGCCAGCATCCTTATACCCCCATTTTGGTAAAATATGCCCCCGATATCACCCGAGTTCGCTCAGGATGGGGGTGGATTGGACTGGAGGGACTTAATAAGAAAACGCCGGAAAAGTCAATGCTTTCATGCATTTTTGGACGATAGTGGATGGCGCTGAACAAGCCAATGGAGGACACGGAGGGATTCGAACCCTCGAAGGACCGTGAGGCCCTTGCCTCCTTAGCAGGGAGGTGGTTTCAGCCGCTCACCCACGTGTCCACGCAGCTTGGCTAGAGGTGGCGCTATAACCATGCATCGCGCTGGCTGCAACGGGTAAAGTGGCCTGCTTCGAAAGCCGCTGGGAAAGAGCAGAATCGCGGCTTTCTGGCAAAGCGACTCGTGCTGCCGCAGAATCGACTCATTTCGTCGTCCGTTCATTGCGCGGTCATGTCCAACAGCCGACAGCCGTACCTGGCTGGTAATGGGAAGGAGTTTACCCATGATACCGTTGTGGATGAAGAAATCATTGGGCCTGTTTGCTGTTTTGGCCCTTGCCACTGCACCAGCGCTGTCGCCCGCATTTGCCCAGGTGGAGTCCGTCGATCCCAATGACGTGATCGACGCCGATCTGGCTGCGCCCGACTATGACGGAAGCTTCGATGCCGATGGCTCGAGCGCGACCGCCTCAAGCCAGACCATGGTCGACGACACACCAATCGACAGCGATATCAAAGCGGATATCGTCACTCCCTATGACTCGGCAACGAACGCTGCCCCCACCGGCGGAGCGAGCGACGTTCCGGTTGATGCCAGCAACACCTATCAGGACGACGACCTGATCGGCGCGGCGGAAGGCGTGTTCGGCAAAGGAGCGAAAGGCCTGGCCGAAGTCATCGAAGATATATTGAAGAAACAGGGCCGGCCGAACGCCTATATCGCCGGACGCGAAGCCAGCGGGGCCTTCATTGTCGGCCTGCGCTATGGTTCGGGCAAGCTTTACCACAAGATCGAAGGCGAGCGCCCGGTCTACTGGACAGGGCCGTCGATCGGCTTTGATATTGGCGGAAATGCGGCCAATACCTTCGTGCTGGTTTACAATCTTTATGATAGCGAGGACCTCTATCAGCGCTTTCCGGCTGGCGAAGGCGCGGCCTATTTCATTGGCGGCTTCCATGTGAGCTATTTGCGCAGCGACGACAAGGTGCTGATCCCGGTACGGCTGGGAGCGGGCCTGCGGCTCGGTGCCAATATCGGCTATATGAAATTCAGCAAGAAGCAGCGGTGGTTGCCGTTCTGACCAGCTAATCGCCGGGTTACCCGACATCTTGCTTGGTATCTTTCCCATTCAACCAAGGCAAACGCCGGATCGACCGTCGTCCTTGGTGCCATGGGATATTCGTCATCCTGCTTCGGATCAGGACAGCGACCGGACCTTCTCCATTCGCGCCAGATAACGCGCCAATATATCAATCTCGATATTGACGGAACGACCGGAATCCAGTTCGCCGAGAGTAGTTACCTCAGCGGTGTGGGGAATGATGTTGAGGGTGAACAGCGCGCCAGCTTCATCGTCGGTAATAGCATTCACGGTCAGCGAAACGCCTTCGACGGTGATTGATCCTTTGGCCGCAATAAAAGGCGCCAGTTCTTTCGAAACGCGGATGACGACCTCACGGGAATCGCCGGCAGCGCTGCTGGACAGGACTTCCCCGATGCCGTCCACATGTCCGGTGACAATATGTCCGCCCAATTCGTCGCCAACCTTCAGCGCACGCTCCAGATTGATCCGCCGTCCAGCGGTAAATTGCCCCGGCGCGGTGCAGGAGAGGGTTTCGTTCGACACGTCAACCGCAAACCAGTCGGCTCCCTTGTCAACCACCGTCAGGCAAATGCCCGAACAGGCAATGGACGCGCCCAGTTCAACGCTGTCCATATCATAGCCGCATTTGATTTTCACGCGCAGGTCGCCGCGCTGGCTGATCGATGCAATGGCACCTATATCTGAAACAATGCCTGTGAACATGGGCGATCCTATTTGCTGTGAACGGAGCGGAACCTAGGCGGCGCGGTCATATATCTCAAGCATATCCTGCCCCAGTTCGCGCTGCTCGGTGCGCCGCCACTGATCATGCGCCTCACCGAGCTTCTCCAGTCCGATATCGGCAATGGCAGGCAGTCCGCCGCCGATGATGATCGGCGCACGGTAGAGCAACAGGCGGTCAACCAGACCCGCTTGCAGGAAAGAGCTCGCGGTTTTGGCACCGCCTTCCACGAGCAGCCAGTTGATATCGGAAAGACCGGCAATCGCGGCAGGCTCTTCAATCTGCAGCCAATGCTCCGGCCTGTCCTTGTCGGTGCCCAGCACAACAGGTTGCGGCGATCGGTCGGTCAGTCCATCAAGCCGGACATCAAGCCCAGGCCGGTCGGTCCTGGCCGTCCCCGCTCCCACCAATATGGCATCGCTGCGCGCCCGTTCCAGGTGGGCGTGCGCCCGCGCCCGGTCGCCGGTGATCCACTGGCTTGACCCATCGGCCATGGCGATGCAGCCATCCAGCGAAAGCGCAAGTTTGAGGGTGACAAACGGGCGGCCGTTCTCAACCCGGCACAGGAATCCGGCCATCGCGCGGCGCGCTTCCCATTCCCGGATGCCGACCGACACAGTTATGCCGGCATCGCCCAGCCGGTCAATCCCGCGGCGCCTTGTGCGTTCATCGGCATCGAGGGTCGCGACGATCACTCTTTTGGGTTTTGCATCGATAATCGCGATGCTGCAGGTCGGGCCCCGGCTGCTTTCATGGGCGCAGGGCTCCATGGTCACATAAATGTCCGCGCCCTTGGCCGAGGCACCGGCCTCGGCCAGCGCCATTTCCTCGGCATGCGGACGTCCGCCCGGCTGAGTCCAGCCGCGGCCCAGAATATTGCCATTTTTGACAATCACGCAACCGACATTGGGATTGGCGCCGGTTCGGCCTCGCCCCCGCTCCGACAGCGCCAGCGCCGCCGCCATATATTGTGCATCGCCGGGAGAATTCAGCATTGTAGTCCGGTGGGGCGCTCCACCTCTACCTCACCGCGTGCCAAACGGGTCGCTGCCGCTTCGCGTTCAATTTCCTCGACGTCCATGCCGGACATCCGTCCCAGTTCCTTCATCGCTTCCCGCCGCTCCAGTTCCAATTGATCCTTCAGGCACTGAATTTGCCAGCGGTCCTGCAGGATTTCCTCATCGGTCCGGTCGGCCGTCCAGTTTTCGACATAAATGACTTCCTGCGGCACATAAGTGTAGGTGTTTACCTTGGGATCGAGGTAAAAAAGGAGCAAAATGAACGCCGTGCAGGCAATGGCGAGTACCGCAGGGAGCAGGCGCTCACCCGGTTCACTCTGGCGAAAGACGGCGATCAAGTCACCAAAACCGCCGCTCACCGATGCATCTTTTAACATTCCCATGCCGCCCAAATAGTGCGGGTGCGTCCGGATGACCAGCCCTTCCCGCAAAATTGGCGCGGGAAACACGCGGCGAGCCACCCGGCCAGTCGATCAGGCGGCGGCTTTGGCCAGTCTTGCGAGCGCGGCTTCCCGGCCGATCAAGGGCAGCAAGGCGTTCATATCCGGACCATGATCCAGACCGGTCAGTGCCTGACGCAAGGGCATGAACAGCGGCTTGCCTTTCCGGCCGGTCGCATCCTTGAGCGCGCCGGTGAGACTTTTCCAGAGGTCGTCGGATGCTTCCAATTCTTCCAGTTTGGCATGAGCGACGGACAGAAATTCCCGGTCCTCCGACGACAGTTCAGGCACCGGCACCGGCCCCGTCACCACCTGCCACCATTGGTCCACATCGCCCATAGTGTGCAGGTTCGGCCGGATGACCTCCCATGCCGCGGCATTCATGTCGCCGGGCAGTCGGCTTTTCACATCCTCATAATCGAGCAGATGCACGATCTTCTGGTTGAGTTGCGCCAGTTCTTCTTCATCGAACCGCGCCGGTGCGCGGCCAAAACGGGCAAAGTCGAAAGTGGCGAGGAGCGGCTCGACATCGACAATCACTTCCACCGGATCGCTGGTCCCGATGCGCGCCAGCAGGGCGATGATTGCCTGCGGTTCGATATGCTTCTCGCGAAAACTGCTGACCCCGAGCGAACCGAGCCGTTTGGAGAGCTTGCCTTCGGTGCCGACCAGCAGCGCTTCATGCGCAAACTCGGGAGCCGGGGCACCAAGCGCGTCGAACATTTGAATCTGCACCGCAGTATTGGCAACATGATCCTCGCCGCGCACGACATGGGTTATGCCCATGTCGATATCATCGATCGCCGAGGGCAGCATATAGAGCCAGCTGCCATCTTCCCGCCGGATGACGGGATCGGACAGCAGTACCGGATCAAAATGCTGGTCCCCGCGAATCAAGTCGGTCCATGTGATGGGTGTTTCGTGATCCAGCTTGAAGCGCCAGTGCGGCTTGCGGCCCTGTTCTTCGAAAGCGACAATTTGCGCGTCGGTCAGGTCGAGCGCTGCCCGGTCATAGATCGGCGGCTTGCCCCGGCCCAGTTGAATCTTGCGTTTCAGGTCCAGTTCCTGCGCCGTCTCATAGGCTGGATAGACCCGGCCTGAAGCCTTCAGTTTTTCCAGCTGTTCTTCATAGCGATCAAAGCGTGCCGACTGTCGTTGCTCTTCATCCGCCAATATGCCCAGCCAGGCCAGATCCTTGCGGATCGCCTCGACATATTCCTCTTTTGACCGCTCGGCATCGGTATCATCTAGCCGCAGCAGAAAGGTCCCGCCCTGTTTCTTCGCGAACATCCAGTTGTGGAGTGCGGTGCGGATATTGCCGACATGAAGATGGCCCGTGGGCGACGGAGCGAAGCGGGTTTTTACGGTCATACGGTCCTGAATGCGTTGGTGATCGGATAGCGCCGATCACGGCCAAAATTTCTGCTGCCCAGCTTGACGCCCGGCGGTGCCTGGCGGCGCTTGTACTCGGCGATATAGAGC
>JAGXGT010000123.1 GCA_024636595.1 Sphingomonadales bacterium
CAGAAGGCGCCGTTTTGTCGTTGCCCGGCTATGGTGCCATGCGGCTCGGGCATGTCGCAGTCGTGCGCAAGATTATCGACGACCGTACGATATTGATCAGCCACGCCAACTGGTCGCCAATCGAGGGTCGCCGGGGGCAGATTGAGCGCCGGGTGACAGCAAAAGATGTTTCCGGCCAAAACGACTGGAGTCTGGTCCGGATCTGGTACGCGCCAATCGGCAAGCTGGGGACCACGGCTTACCCGGTGAATGGCTTCATCTATCCCGCGCAGCAAAGCCAGAAAGCCAATCGGCAATGGGCTGCTGCCAAGCCGAAGCGCGATAGCCGGAAGCCCAGCCGCTCGCTATTTGACGGCAACCTGAAAGCAGAGCTGGCGCAAGTCGCCGAGCAAGAGCGCCCGGTTGGCGGGGAATCCAGGGACCTGATCGGGGAATTGCTGGACAGAGTGGGCAGCTGACGCCAGATTGAAGTGATGCTTCAACCGAAACCAAACACATGACCAGCGGCCCGGCAGCCTGCCTGGTGATTCTCGCCGGTGGCCAGTCATCCCGGATGGGGACAGACAAGGCGGTCATCGCCTTCGAGGGGGAACGGCTGATTGACATTCTGATCCGCAGATTTGCTGATAAGGCGGACCGGATCGTTCTGTCAGCGAGGGACGATTACGGCACCGGACTGGAGATCATCAGGGATGATCCGGACGCGCCGGGCGGGCCGGTGGGCGCCATTTTCTCTCTGGCTTCAAGATTGCCAGAGATGGCGGCGGGAATAGCGGGCTTTGTCACGGTCCCGGTTGATGCCCCCTTTGCGCCGGCGGACCTGATGGAACGGCTATCGGCAAGTGGTGCGTGCGCCGTGGCGCAAGATTCCGAGCGCCTGCACCCGACCTTTGCCTACTGGCGCTGCGATATCGTCAATGCAGTGCGCGGCACCCATGATCCCGGTGACCGAGCACCTTCGCTGCAGTGGCTGGCCCGGCAATGTGGTTCCGAATCAGTGACTTGGACCGACGAAACGCTGTTCCTGAACATCAACCGACCGGCAGACCTGGTGACGGCGGCAGCCAATAAAAAAGCCGGCGCTTGAGGGCAGCGCCGGCTTTGTTTTGCAATGATGATCACTGCGATCGGGTTGACAGACCGCTTAGTCGAGGCGGCGGATTTCCGTCTTGGTCAGGCTGGTGACCAGCTTGCCGTCGCTTTCGGACAGAGTGGACGCTTCGATGCGCCGTACCTTGCCTTTGTAGATGACCAGCAGATCGCCGGTTTCGGTGACCCGGTTGACTTTAGCAACGCTGGAGCCGGTGGCATCATAGAGCCGGTCATTGCGCTCTACTTCAGCAGCGGAAGCGGCAGGGACGGTGAAGGACAGCGCGGTGGCTGCGATGATGAGGGAGGATAGTTTGCGCATGGTATTACTCCATTTGGTTTGGGATCGTTCGCCAACTATGCTCGAGCCGAACTAAGTTGCAATATGAAATGTTGCACCTGCGAGTTGCATTTTTGCAATTGACCGCCCTGCGGCGCAACCCGGGCCGAGTCAGAAGACGGTTGCCCGCCTCCCCCGATTTGTGCCATCTTCCATTCGACACACATAATAGAAGAGGCATCCTATGATCCGTTTTCCGCTGATTTTGGCCCTTGCGGCTGCTCCTGCCGCCGCTCAGGCCCAGCAAACCGACACCATGGCCGAAATATCGGCCCTGATCGATTCCAGGGCCGACGAAACGGCAAAGACCGCGCGGCAGCTGTGGGAATGGGCCGAAGTCGGCTATCAGGAGCAGAAATCCAGCGATCTTCTCAAGCAGTCGTTGAAGGCCAACGGCTTCCAAATCACCTCCGGCGTTGCCGGCATTCCGACCGCCTTTACCGCCGAATATGGCAAGGGCGGCCCGGTGATCGCGATCCTGGCGGAATATGACGCGCTGCCCGGGATCAACCAGGATGCCGTCGCCACCCGCTCGCCGATCGAGGGCAAGAGTGCCGCCCATGCCTGCGGCCATAATCTGTTTGGTGCCGGGTCGGTAGAAGCCGCCATCGCCGTCAGCAAATGGCTCGCAAAAACCGGCACGCCGGGGCGCGTCCGGCTCTATGGCACGCCGGCGGAAGAAGGCGGCAGCGGCAAGGTCTATATGGTCCGCGCCGGTCTGTTCAACGATGTCGATATCGCGCTGCACTGGCATGCCGATGATGAAAATTCCGCCGCCGCCCGTACCACGCTGGCCAACCGTTCGGCAAAGTTCCGCTTTCGCGGGGTTTCCGCCCATGCCGCCGGTGCCCCGGAAAAGGCGCGCTCCGCGCTCGACGGTGTCGAGGCGTTCGACATGATGGTCAACATGATGCGCGAGCATATCCCGCAGCAATCGCGGATCCATTATGTGATCACCGAAGGCGGCACCGCGCCCAATGTCGTGCCCGACTTTGCGGAAGTCTTTTACTATGTCCGCCACCCCGACCCGGCCGAAGTCGACGCGATCTGGACGCGGCTCGAAGGTGCGGCGCGCGGCGCGGCGACGGGCACCGGCACCACGGTCGACTGGGAAGTGATCCACGGCAACAACCCGCTGCTGGTCAACGAACCGCTGGCGAAGATGATGGACGCCAAGTTGCGGCAGGTCGGCGGCGTCAGCTATACGCCCGCTGAGCAGAAATTTGCCGAAACCATCTACGCCAGCTTTGACAAACCGGGCCACAGGCTGGGCAGCCAGGAAGAGGTCCAGCCTTATAGTGTATCGCTCGGCTATGGCTCGACCGATGTCGGCGATGTTTCCTATGCCACGCCAACCGTCGGCCTGCGCACCGCGACATGGGTGCCAGGTACCTCGGCGCACAGCTGGCAATCTTCTGCGGCGAGCGGCATGTCGATCGGCTTCAAGGGGGTCCAGGTCGCGGCCAAGACGCTGACGCTGGCGGCGATTGAACTGTACACCAACCCGGAGCTGCGGGCCGAGGCCAAGGCCGAGTTCGACAAGGCGCGTGGGCCGGATTATCAGTATAAGTCGCTGCTGGGCGATCGCGATCCGCCGCTGGATTACCGCAAATAAACGGGGCGCGGCGAAGGGGGCTGGTCGGGCAAGACTCGTCGTCATGGCGGGAGATTGGGTTATCGGGTCGGGTGTAGGACAGCCTGTTTTGGTGGCTGAGCGAATTTTGTCGCGATCATTTTGATCGGGTCAATTATTGGACTCGCGCGAAGACACGAAGGCGCAAAGCGATTGGGCAACTTCTTTAAGCCTTTGTGGCTTTGTGCGAGCCTGACCATTTTTGAGGCTTGCCGCAAACTTTACAGAAACGTCTGCTTTTATTTTCCGTCACCTTTGCCCCAAAGCCGCAGATTTCCTGACTTTGTTGGACACCGGCCGGACGCCGAGTGTAACCTTTCAAATCGCCGCGTAATCCAGTGCACTTGATCCATGAGGGCGCGCGGCAGGGTCTTCCGCTTATCCAGATTGTCAAAGAGCCTGTCTTGCGCTTGGCGCATGAACGACTGAGATATTAGGCGATTTAGGTAGGTGTAGGAAAGGGGTTGGTCAGATGAACGCCCTATGGATTGCTACAATTGTCTCCCCAATCAAATCGCTGAATTGGTGAAGCAGACCATTCAATTCACGGCAGCTCCCGCAACGTCGTCACATACCGCGTGCCTTCGCTGCTGGACTGGCAGTCCAGCTCCGCCTTGGCGGTAGCGGCGAAGGCGTTGAGGAAGAGCCGGCCCTGGGCACCGTCCCTGACATCTTCGGGGAGGCCGATGCCGTTATCCTCGATGCTGACAACGGCCTCGGTTTCGTCTGCGGTCAGCGAGATGGCTATGATACCGGATTCGCGCCCCTTGAAGGCGTGTTTCACCGCATTGGTTACCACTTCATTGATCAGCAGCCCGATCCCCGATGCCCGGTCGCGGGCCAGTTTGCATGGCTGGACGGTGACCCGCAGCTCGATGCCGTTTTCCAGAGCCAGAGCCTCGCCGATCGACTTGCACAGTTGTTCGACAAATTCGTCAAATTGCACGACCGCAATATTGTCTATGCCATAATGCAGGTTTTCATAGGCCTTTGACAGGCTGAGCACGCGCCCGGTGGCTATTTCCAGCGCCTGCTTGGCATCTTCATTATCGGTCTCGTTCTGCTGCAGCCGCAACAGGCTGGTCAGGATCGCCAGGTTATTTTTGACCCGATGATCGACCTCGCGCAGCAACATTTCCCGCTCGGCGATCCGCTCCTCGCGTTCGTGCAGCAAATCCCGAAAGTTACGCCGGGCCAGTTCGGCCAGAATGACCAGCAACAGCCCGGTGAGGACATTGACGATGGTCCGGGGTCCATCCGAACTGGTGGCGAAGGTGAAGCTGCCCTCAAACGGGACCACCTGATACCAGGTAAGGACGGAGGTCAGCACCAGCACGAACAGCCCTGCGTAAAAACGGCCAACCAGTGTGGCGATCAGGGTCGCGGGGACATTGACGGCGTAGGGCGCAGCGCCGGGATACACCATATCGACCAGAGAACGCATCACCACGGCAAGCAGCGTGCACGCGGTTCCTACCAGCAGCTGGGTCAGCCAGTGCGGAAATTTGGGTGCAAGATCAATCGCATCCAGCTGGGTGATTTTCTGCATGTGTCGTGAATAGTCGCAATTGCAACGGCCAGCAAATGTAATTTATGCGGGGTTGGGCTTGAAAGAGGGTGGCCCGAATTAACGGGCCACCCTGCCTTGTCATTGCGAAGACGGGCTCAGCTAAAAGCCGGTTCCAAGGTACGCGAGACTTGCATTGTGCCGGTCACTCGCGTCGGCTTTGTCGTCATCGACGCCTTCATCTTCATCTCGGCCATCTTTCCGTCGAGATATTGCGCGCGGATCAGGCGCCTATGTCGGGTGAGGAAGGGATTTTGCGCCGTCGGCATCGAGTTGACATTGGCGGTAAAATATCCATCGGGCCGGTACAGATCTGCTTCCGTCAGATAGGGTTTCGGCGCTGCACCAATCCGGCGGTCGGCATTGGTCACACTGCGGTCAGCCTTGCTGCGCGGTGCTTCAAAGGCCGGAAGGTCAGCCACAAATTGCGCGAAATCCGACTTGGCCGACAGGCTGCGCTCTATCGGAGAGGCTTCGATCAGCGTCGCTTCTTCTGCCGGTGGACGGATCTCCGCATCGACCGTATCGCGGCGCAACTCTGGCATGATCGCCTCGGTTACCGCAGCAGGAACGGGATCGCTGCGATAGGGTGCGGCGACTTGCCGACCCTTGCTCTTGCGACTGCTCTTGCGGCGGCGAGTGGCGGTATAGGCACCGGCACCGCCAATGCCGACCAGAGCGGCCAATGCGCCGAGCAGGGTCCAGTCGGGATCAGCAGGCATATCGGCTGATGTGGCCGCACTATCGGACGCGGCTGGTGCCGCCTTCAGGGCCGGTGTCGCACTGGCAAAGCCTGCAACCGGCGTCATGACGTCGGATGCGCTGTCGGACGCGTTGCTGCGGCTATCGGCGGCGCTATTGGCTGCTAGACTGCTTGCGGCGGACGCCGAGGCGGCTTTGGCAGCGGCTGCGGATTTTGCTGCTGCGGCCTTGCGCGCCTGCTGCTCGCTTTCGATCTGGGCCAGCGCTTCCGGGGCAACAGTGGTGGCATCAAAGCCGCCCTTGGTCGCAAGAGCGTCCGCGCGGTCCGGGCTGACAGGCGGTACAGTGCTTGCCTGGGCCGTGGTTGACGCGGGAGATTGCACGATGGGTGCAGGAGCCGGTGCTGACTGTGGCGCGGCGACCGGTGATTGCATCGACATGTCCGCCGGGGCGATCATATCCTGGGCATTGGCCGGTGCGGCGGCGATGCCGACCGAAATCGCCAGCAGGCTTATCATGGACAGGCGGCCAGCGGTTTTACGCGTCAGGCCATCACCGAGGGTCACATTGTAGCTATTGGTCATCTCATTTCTCCTAATGTGGTAAGCAATCAACCCACGGAATTGAAATTCGACTCCCGGTACAGGGGCAGTATGACTGGAAAATTCAGACGAACGGAGTTCCTGAATGCGCTATTCATTGGGCGTTCACGGGATTTGCAGGTCTGTTAAACTGGGGTTCATCGAAATAGCGCGTTTCTTGATTGAATAGTTAAGTTGGCGATATTTTGTTCGGTCGGCGTATATTGATAACGTTCTGTTGCCCCATTCTGCGGGGGCACCGGGATTGCCAATGGCCATTTTTGCTGGTCTTGTGCGGCTGGGAACAATATTGGGGAGCGACTGACATGCGGATCTTTGTCACAGGTGCATCGGGGTTTGTCGGCGGCGCAGCGACCAGGGCGCTGGTCGGGGCCGGACACGAGGTGCTGGCAATGTCACGTTCCGCCAAATCCGATAGTCTGATACGCGAGCTGGGGGCCGTGCCGGTACGCTGTGACCTTGAAACCATCACGCCGGACGATATCGACAATTGCCAGACCGTCCTGCATTGCGCCGCCTTTGTCGAAGCCTGGGGGCCGAAAGATGCCTGGTATCAGGCCAATGTGGTGGGAACGCGGACCATGCTGGACCGGGCGATGTCCGCCGGAGCGTCGCGCTTCATCCACATCGGGACCGAGGCGGCGATTTGCCACGGCCAGGATCTTCACGATGCGGATGAGACGGTCCCGCTAGCGCCGGATTCCCCCTACCCCTATTGTGCGACCAAGGCGCAGGCTGAGCAGAGTGTCCTTGATGCCAGCCGAAGCGGCTTTGATACCATCGTGCTGCGCCCGCGCTTCATCTGGGGCCCCGGGGACACGACGCTGTTGCCGCTCATCGAGTCCATGGCTGCTGCGGGAAAATGGATGTGGATCAATCACGGTCGCGCGATGACCTCGACCACGCATATCGATAATCTGGTCCATGCAATCCAATTGTCGTTGAGCGAAGGCAGGAGCGGCGAGGCCTATTTCATTCTGGATGAGGGCATCATCAGCATGAAAGACATGGTCACGGCGATGGCGAAGGCGCGCGGACTGACGCTGTCCGAGACATCGATCCCGACCTGGCTGGCGGATTTTCTTGGTCGAAGCGCGGAGGAAATTTGGCGGGGTCTCAACCTCAAGAGCGATCCGCCGCTTACCGCCCATGCGGCGATGGTGATGTCGCGCGACTGCACGCTGAACGGCGACAAGGCGGCTACCGAGCTGCACTATCAGCCGGTGATGTCGCGGGCGGAGG
>JAGXGT010000124.1 GCA_024636595.1 Sphingomonadales bacterium
GACAGTCCGGATAGCGGCAATCGCATCTTCGGCCTTGGCGCCTTCGGGACCGCCGCCTTTTCCGCCAACTGCGGCAACCCCGGCCTGAACCAGATCGACCGCGCTGAAACGCTCGGCGAGATCATCGGTCACACCGACCGCAACCGTTGCCCGACCATCATTGACCGCCACTAGCGCGCTCACGCCGCTGGCCAGCTGCTTCTTCGCCTGATCGACCAGTCCGCGCAATTCCTTCGGATTAAGTCCTTGAATAACCTGACCGGTAAAGGCCACATCACCAATGGTTTCCGTTTCCGCCGCTTTGGCGCCACCGCCGTCGCCAGCGAGAGCCAAAGCCTTCTTTGCTTCGGTCAGTTCCCGTTCCAGCTTCTTGCGTTCCTCGACGAGGATCGAGACGCGTTCGACGGCTTCCTCGGGAGACGCCTTGAGCGCCGCGGCAATTGACTTGAGCTTGGCATCGCGATCCGCGAGCCACAGGCGCGCCGCTTCACCAGTAAGCGCTTCGATCCGCCTGACGCCGCTGGCAACTGCCGATTCCGCCACGATCACCATCAGACCAATATCGCCCAGCGCGTGCACGTGCGTGCCGCCGCATAATTCAACGGAATAATCCAGATCAGAGTCTCGGCCCATCGACAGCACCCGGACTTCGTCGCCATATTTTTCGCCGAACAGCGCAAGCGCTCCGGCGGCGACCGCATCGTCGGGACTCATCAACCGTGTGGTAACCGGACTATTGCCGCGGATCTGCGCATTCACATCAGCCTCGACTGCCTTCAGTTCCGCTTCGGACAAAGCCGCCACATGCGAGAAATCGAACCGCAGGCGGTCCGGGGCGACGAGACTGCCCTTCTGCGTGACATGGTCGCCGAGATGGTGCCGCAGCGCTTTGTGCAGCAAATGGGTGGCGCTATGATTGGCCCGAAGCGCGGTGCGCCGGTCTCCATCCACTTCGAGATGAACCATATCGCCGACCGAAACGGAACCCGAGCTTATTTCAATCTGATGGGCATGGAGCCGTCCCAGCGGCTTTCTCGTGTCGGTCACCGCGGCTTTGAAGCCATCCGCCCCGGAGATTTCACCGGCGTCGCCCATCTGACCGCCGCTTTCCCCATAAAAGGGAGTCTGGTTGGTCAGCAGGGTGACGGTATCGCCGTTCTGCGCCGTCTCGATTTCCACGCCGTCTTTGACCAGCGCGACAACGACGCCCTCGCCTTCCTCAGAGGTATAGCCGGTAAATTCGGTGCTGCCTTCGCGCTCGGCAATGTCGAACCAGACCGCATCGGAGGCCTGGTCGCCGGACCCCTTCCAGGCAGCGCGGGCGGCGGCTTTCTGCTCCGCCATCGCCTTGTCAAAACCTTCGCGGTCGACGCCCAGCGACTGCGCGCGCAAAGCGTCTTCGGTCAGATCATAGGGAAAGCCGAATGTATCATATAGTTTGAAGGCCGTTTCGCCCGGCAAGATATCCCCTTCGTTCATTTCGGAGATTTCCGCGTCGAGAAGCTTCAGGCCGTTGGCCAGAGTCTGCCGGAAGTTAACCTCTTCGCGCAACAGGGTTTCCTCGATCAGCGGCTTTGCGCGGATCAGTTCCGGAAACGCATTGCCCATCTCTCCGGTCAACGACCCGACCATCCGGTGCATCAACGGATCCTGGGCACCGAGCAAATGGGCATGGCGCATCGCCCGGCGCATGATCCGGCGCAGCACATAGCCGCGGCCTTCGTTCGATGGCAGCACGCCGTCAGCGACGAGGAAGGATGAGGCACGCAGATGATCGGCGATCACCCGGTGGCTGGCCTGATTGTCGCCGGTCGTGGCGGTGCCGGTCAGCGACCCGGACTCGGCGATCAGTGCCTTGAACAGGTCTATGTCATAATTGTCGTGTACGCCCTGCATGACCGCAGCAACCCGCTCGAGCCCCATGCCGGTATCGATTGACTGTTTGGGCAAATCGACGCGGTCGTCGGGGCCGCGCTGGTCATATTGCATGAACACCAGATTCCAGATTTCGACAAAGCGATCGCCGTCCTCGTCCGGACTGCCCGGAGGGCCACCGGCAATATGCGGGCCATGGTCGTAAAATATCTCGCTGCACGGGCCGCAAGGTCCGGTATCGCCCATCGACCAGAAATTGTCGTTTGTCGCGATACGAATGATCCGCTCGTCCGGCAGGCCAGCGATTTTCTTCCACAGGTCGAAAGCTTCGTCGTCTGTATGAAACACGGTCACTGTCAACCGGTCAGGAGAGATCCCCCAGGTTTTCGTGATCAGGATCCAGGCGTGGACAATCGCCTGCTCCTTGAAATAGTCACCAAAGGAGAAATTTCCGAGCATTTCAAAGAAGGTATGATGCCGCGCGGTATAGCCGACATTGTCGAGATCATTATGCTTGCCGCCAGCGCGAACGCATTTCTGGCTAGACGTGGCGGTGGAATAAGAGCTTGTTTCTGCCCCGGTAAAGATATTCTTGAACGGGACCATCCCCGCATTGATGAACATCAAAGTCGGATCATTATAGGGAATCAGCGGCGCAGAGGGCACGATCTCGTGACCATGTCCGGCAAAATAGTCTAGGAAAGACCGTCTTATATCATTGGTTGTTTGCATGAATTGGACTTAGGCGAGCGATCTGCCGTTGACAATCCTGCATTGCAGGAGCGGACAAAATCAGTGGCCTGTTCACGCATAGGCGTAGGGCCCGCCTTTTTCCAAGGCAGCCTGATATTGCGGACGGGCGTGGATGCGCTGCAGAAATGCCATCAAATTCGGATAGCGCTCATCCAGCCCGGCGCGGGACTGACAGGCTTCGAGCGGAAAGCTCATCATGATATCGGCAGCGGTCAGTTCGTCACCAGCAAAATAGTCGCGATCGGCCAGTTCGGTTTCAAGCCACACAAGCAGGTCTGTAACCATCTGGCCAACCGGTTTGCGGGCCGGCAAGCCGAGCAGGCCGAGACGGCCAACCACCAGCAATCCGTATAGCGGCGGCATCATCGATCCCTCCGCGAAGTGCAGATATTGGGTATAGAGGCGAGCGCCCTTGGCGTCTTTCGGAGCGCCCAGTTTGCCGCCCGCCTTCTCGACCAGATATTCGGCTATGGCGGCGGTCTCGATAATCACCTCGCCACCGTCCACGATCATCGGCGACTTGCCGAGCGGGTGAATGGCTTTGAGAGCGTCCGGCGCTTTCTGGGTCTTGGGATGGCGCTCGTAGCGCTTGATTTCATAAGGCAGTCCCAGCTCCTCAAGCAGCCAGATGATCCGCTGCGAACGGCTGTTTTCGAGATGATGGACGATGATGGTCATTGCTATATTGGCCTTCCGAAAAGTTCAAAGTTCGTCAAAGTTAGGGCCAACGAAGCGTTTTAAACGGCCAAATGTCAATCTTTTCCAACATTTGACCGGCACACGTTGATTAAAAATGGCAAATAAAAATGGGCCGTCCTGCCAGTCGGGGGACAGAAGGACGGCCCTATGCCATGGATCGCCTCGGGGGAGAGTGATCCGGCAAAACTGTAAATGATTGTTTTCATCATTCCAGTGCAACCGGATTCCGTCGGGCCGCCGAAGACAGGCCTTAATACAGGGGAACCGACATTCCAGCGATTCCATCCGTCACACTGTTGATGATCAAATCATCTATTCATCATCGTCATTGGCCTTGGGAACGGGACCGTTCATCATTTCCTCGGCCACTTCTTCCTGTTTGCCGCGAATTTGATTTTCCAGCTTGGCCATCATTTCCGGATTTTCGAGCAAGAAGCGTTTCGAATTCTCGCGGCCCTGCCCGATGCGCACCGAGTCATAGGAGAACCAGGCGCCCGATTTTTCGACGACACCCGCTTTCACGCCAAGATCGATAATCTCGCCAACCTTGGAAATGCCCTGGCCGTACATGATGTCAAACTCGACCTGCTTGAACGGCGGCGCGACCTTGTTCTTGACCACTTTGACGCGGGTAGTGTTGCCAACGATATCATCGCGTTCCTTGATCTGGCCGGTGCGTCGGATGTCGAGACGGACCGATGCGTAGAATTTCAGCGCATTGCCGCCGGACGTGGTTTCCGGATTGCCGTACATCACACCGATTTTCATGCGGATCTGGTTGATGAAGATGACCATGCATTTCGAACGACTGATCGAACCGGTCAGCTTGCGCAGCGCCTGGCTCATCAACCGGGCTTGCAGGCCAACATGGGTGTCGCCCATCTCGCCTTCGATTTCCGCACGCGGAACCAAAGCGGCGACCGAATCGACAACCAATATGTCGACCGCATTGGAACGTACCAATGTATCTACAATCTCCAGCGCTTGCTCACCGGTATCGGGCTGCGAGATGATCAGCTCGTCGGTATCGACGCCCAATGCTTTGGCATAGACAGGGTCCAGCGCATGTTCCGCGTCAACAAAGGCGGCGGTACCGCCAGCCTTTTGTGCTTCGGCAATGACGTGCAATGGGAGTGTCGTCTTGCCGGAACTTTCCGGTCCGTAAACTTCGATCACGCGTCCTTTTGGCAATCCCCCGATGCCAAGCGCAATATCCAGTCCCAGACTGCCGGTGGAAATGGCTTCTATTTCCAGTGCCTTGCGCTGCCCCAGCTTCATTGCCGAGCCCTTGCCGAAGGCGCGATCGATTTGCGCCAGTGCGGCGTCGAGCGCCTTTTGCCTGTCTGATGAGTTCAATTGATTATCCGATTCTACGACTTTTAAATTGCTGGCCATTTGCCTGTCCCCTTCGCTAAATGTTTAAGTAGCATCAATCAATGATTGTCATGATGTACCTTATTTGTTCTTATAGAACAAGAGGGGAACATAAATTTTTGATTTTTTGATTATGTCGTTGAATTTTAGTCTGAATGCGGCGCCATGCTAGCCTAGCTTGGCATGTTCGGCCAACGTCTCGCCGACCGCTTCCGCGATTTGAGCTACCGAAAAAGGCTTGGGCAGGAAATTGACCTTGTCGAGATCGATCGACTTGCGCAATTGCTCCTCTGCATAGCCGGACATGAACAGGATCGGCAGGTCCGGATAATTTTTTCGCACATGCTTCGCCATGGTCGGGCCATCCATATTCGGCATGACGACGTCCGAAACAATCATGTCGAACTGCTCGTCCTTCTCTGCCTGAAGGGCGAGCAGAGTGAGAGCTTCCTCGCCTTCGCTGGCCGTCACCACAGTATATCCCTGCCGCGTAAGCGCCCGCTCTGCGACCGCGCGGACCATATCCTCATCCTCTACCAGCAGGATATTCGCCGTTCCCCATAATTCCTTCTTCGCTGTTGCTTTGACCGGCAGCGAATTCAGCGTCGCCCGTTCGGCATCTTCCGCGGTTGGCCGGTGAACCGGGAAATAGATCGAAAAGGTGGTACCTTCGCCGGGTTTGGAATCGGCAAAAATATAGCCGCCGGACTGTTTGATGATCCCGTAAACCGTCGACAGCCCCAGGCCGGTTCCCTTGCCCACCGATTTGGTCGTGAAAAATGGTTCAAAAATCTTGCCGATGACATGCGGCGGAATACCGTTGCCGGAATCTGTAAAGAACAGCGCCGTATAATCGCCGATCGGCAGAATCTCGCTTTTCAGCGCGCGAACATCGGCGGCCACGATCGCCTGAGTGGAGATCGAAATCTTGCCGCCGCTTGGCATCGCATCCCGCGCGTTGACGCCGAGATTGATAATCACCTGCTCCAATTGTCCCGGATCTGCTCGGACCAGGCCGAGATTCCGGCCATGCCGCACTTCCAGCTCGATCGTCTCGTTCAGCAGGCGCTTGAGCAGGTTCGAAACATCGGCGACCACGTCGGGCAGCTGCAGCACCTGCGGCCGTAAAGTCTGTTGCCGCGAGAAGGCGAGCAATTGCCGGGTCAGCCCCGCCGCGCGGTTGCTGTTATTCTTGACCTGCTGGATATCATCATAATCACTGTCACCCGGCGCATGGCGCAGCAGCATCAGATCGCAATGGCCGATGATGGCGGTCAGGATATTGTTGAAATCATGGGCGACGCCGCCGGCGAGCTGGCCGACCGCCTGCATCTTCGTTGCCTGCGCCACCTGGCTTTTCAATTTCGACTCTTCGCTATTGTCGCGGATCGACAACAGCACCGCCGCTTCGCCCAATCCGCGAACCCCGGCGATACCGAGCGCGACGGGTTCCTCCCCGCCATTGCGCAGCCGCACCGCCAAGTCTCCAGCGAGCGGCGGACCGCTCGCATAGCGACGAACGGCGTCGGAAACCGCCGACTTATCATCGCGAATCATCAGGTCGCCGGGATAGAGCGGCTGCTCCTGCGCGCCGATGCCGGCGGTTTTCGCAAAGGCCTCGTTGAGAAACAGGAAACGTCCGTCCCGGTCCGTCAGCGCCAGCCCCAAGGGCAGCAACGACAGCATCGATTCTACTTGCTCTAACGCCTTGCCACGCTCGACCATTCCGCCATCATCATCGATCAGCAAGATCAGCGCTGGTCCCTTTTCCTTGTCCCGGTCGAGTGGAATGTGAAATAGCCGCACCGGCGTCCCGTGCCGCCCCTCGCGTTCGAAAAAGATTGTCCCCTTGTCATCGGAACGCAGAAAGCTGATAAAATTGCGCCCGGGTATATTTGCATCGATGCGGCCAGTCGCGCGCAAGGCAAAGGCTTGATTGGAAGCGCGGATTCGTCCTTCGCCGCCGATCACGCTCGCCAAGATCCCGGCTTCCGACAAAGCGCGACCACCGCCGCCGCTGACCAGACCGATCATATCGTCCAAAATATCCGCCGGAATTTGCGGTATCATCTGCCACAGCAGATATTCATCGCCCTGCCCGGCCCGGACAACTTTCGCGCTATATTCGGCGACTCCCCGCTTCAGCCCCTCGGCATAACCGCGGCCATCGCGCCAAGCCGTTCGGCCAGCAGTCGCAAGCAACTCATTGCCTCCAGCCTGTAACGGCAGTTCGGGAGGAACGGCGGCGCCATTGAACCATTTGGTAAAAAGCTCGTTGGCACAGACCAGCCGGCCAGCCCGGTCGGTAATCGCCAAACCGATCGCCGACTGATCGGCCACCATGCGAGTGACCGCCCAATCTTCAGGCTCTGCATAGTCCTGATCATTAGCGACAGCTGGAGGACGCAGAAAAAAGGCGGCCCCCGTCAAGCTGATGACGAGAGCGAGAAAAGCGATGATCAGGGTAATATTCTGCACTTGCCAATAAAGCAGCCCGGCGGAAGCCAACACCGCTACCACAAGCAGCGCCGCACGCGTCCGCACATCGACCTGCGCCTTACGCGTGCTGGGATTGAGCAAACCGGCCTTGTTTTGCGCCTTACTGGCCATCGCTGGCCCTGTCGGCGAGAATCTTGTTCAACCGCCCTTTCCGTTTGTGTCCGATCCACCAACGCCATCCAAAGGAACTGATCAAATAGCCAACAGCAGCAAAAACTATGGCAAAAATCAGAAATCCGAATGCGGTTACCCCGGCTTCGCGCACCAGCCAGCTAAGCCATTGGCCAAATTCGCTTTGTATATGAGTGTTGATCGGTTGACCGGCGGTCATCGCATCGATCTGCAAGGCGAATTTTCCGGTTTGGTTCGCCGCTGCAATCCAGAACGGATAGGTCAAAGGATTGGTGATGAATGTGGTGATCGCCGCGATCGGCACATTGGCGCGCACCGGAAGCGCCAGAAAAACGGCAGCGAATATCTGACCAACGGGTACCAGAAATGCTGCCAGCATACCGAGGGCGACGCCGCGCGGCACGGAGCGCCGTGTGAAACGCCACAGTTCGGAGTGCAGAAAGCGATGGGCGATCGGTTTTAGGAATTTGTTCCGTTCCATCCCCGCACGGGTCGGCATTTTGCGCTGGAACCAGTGGACAAAGCGCAGGATCGAACGTGCGGCAAAATCCTTGTCCTGGATATTGGGTTTGTGCTCAGCCATGTTCGCGCATCAACCGGCCCTGCTGTCTTTTCCAGTCGCGGTCTTTTTCGGTTTGTCGTTTATCCGGTGCTTTCTTGCCCTTTGCCAGTGCCAGTTCCAGCTTCGCCCGGCCCTTGCTGTTAAAATAGATCGACAGCGGGACGATCGTCATGCCCTTGCGCATCACCGCGCCGTGCAATTTATTTATCTGGCGCCGACTCAGCAGCAATTTCCGCGGTCGCGTCGGCGTATGATTGTACCGGTTGCCGTGGCTCCATTCCTGAATATTGGCGTTTATCAGCCAGACCTCGTCATCCTTCACCTCGGCATAGCTTTCCGCGATCGTGCCCGACCCGAAACGAAGCGATTTCACTTCCGTCCCGGTCAGCATGATGCCGGCTTCAAACTTGTCATCGAGAAAATAGTCATAGCGCGCGCGCCGGTTTTCGGCGACCACCTTCTGCTTGTCAAATTCCTCCGCCCGCGGTTTCGCCATCAGATCAGTCCTGCGCCTTTCAGGGCCGCGTCTACGGCCTTGCGGCTGGCGTCAGATGGCGGTGTCATCGGCAAGCGCAAGTCGGGCGAGAAATTGTCCAGAACCTGGGACATGGCATATTTGATGGGGCCGGGAGACGCATCCGAGAACAACGCCTTGTGCAGCGGATAAAGAACGTCATTCAGCTTACGCGCCTTTGCATAATCCCCCGCGGTGCAGGCCGCCTGAAACTCGGCGCATAATTTGGGCGCGACATTGGCGGTCACGGAAATACAACCAATCCCGCCGGCTGCGTTAAACGCCAGCGACAGTTCATCGACTCCCGAAAGCATGACAAAGTCGTCGGCACAGTTGAGACGATGCGCGGTCACCCGGTCGAGGTCGCCGCTGGCATCCTTGATCGCTACCACGTTGGGCAGTTTCGACAAGGCCGCCACCGTGTCGGGGATGATATCCGTTACCGTCCTCGCTGGAACATTGTAAAGAATGAGCGGCAAATCAACATTTTCGGTCAGCGTGGTAAAATGGGCGGTGATGCCTTCCTGATTGGGCCGGTTGTAATAGGGGGCGACGACCAGACCCGCAGCGGCTCCGCATTTCTTCGAGAAATTGAGATGCAACAAGGCGTTGGTTGTGTCATTGGACCCGCAACCTGCAATAACCGGCACCCGGCCAGCAGCCTGCTCTATGCATATTTCGATCACCCGATGATGCTCGGCATTCGACAATGTCGATGATTCGCCGGTTGTTCCGCACGGCACGAGCGCGCTGCTGCCCTGGTCGATTTGCCAGTCTACCAGAGCGCGAAACTGGTCTTCGGCAAACGATCCGTCGCGAAAGGGAGTCGCCAGAGCCGGTATTGAGCCCGAGAACATCTAATAATCCTTTATGTTTGGCTTGGAAATTGGCAAAGCCGTCACCAAGTCATTTTCAATATTAACGGTGATATAGTTCGCCGTTCAGCGCCTGATAAGGAGCCTAACCGTAAAATGTCCAGCATGGTATCAAGATTTGTTATTGCATCGCTGCTTTTCACCCCTGCCACCTGCATGGCAGCCGATAATATCGGCGAGCAAATGGGCTGGCAGAATGAAAGCGCAGGCCTGTCCGACCCCACCGGTGGCAATGCGGTGCTGGGCCTGCAACGCTGGCGCGTGTTGACGCAATCGGATAATTATTCGTTCGAGGATTACGCTGGATTTCTGGTAACCTTCCCCGGATGGCCGGAAGACACCAGAATGCAGCGCAACGCGGAACAGGCGATCAATATCAACAGCTTTTCGCCAGCTCGCGTCCTGGCCTTTTTTTCCCGGTTCGAACCGACCACCAACGCCGGCGCGGCCAAATATGCAGTTGCCCTGCAAGCAAGCGGGGAGCGGGATAAAGCCAATCAATGGGCCAGAACGGCCTGGCGCGGCGGGACGCTGACCGACGAAGATGAAGCGGCGCTGCTTTCGCGATTCAGTTCAGCCTTCAGCATCGAAGACCATGATGCGCGCATGGACGCCCTGTTGTGGGCGAGAGCGACGCGCGATGCAGCGCGCCAGCTTGGTTTCACCTCGCCTGCGCGGCGACCGGTGTTCGAGGCCAGACTGGCCCAGCTGACCGAATCGTCCGATGCCAATGAAAAGGCCACCGCGGTCGGTGCAATCGCCCGCGATGACGCCGGTTATCTGGCCGATCGCGCGCGCTATCTGCGCAATAGCGGCCAAAGCTATGCGGCGCGCCAGCTGCTCGCCACCCGTTTGCCACTGCGCGTCAAGCCCGCCTCCCCGGAAACCTGGTTCGAGGCGATGCTGATCAACGCGGAAGCGGCTGCCAACGACCGGCAATGGTCGGTGGCTTACGATATCGCGTCAAAAATTGATGACGCCTATTACGTTCCGACGCGGATCGCTGACCAAAATTCCCGCGTGCGCGACAAATATTCGGATCTCGCATGGGTCGCAGGCACCGCTGCCCTTAACGGGATGCGGCAGCCCGCCAAGGCCGTGCCGTTGTTCGATCTGTACGCACAATCCTACGATTCACCCAACATCACGTCCAAAGGCTATTACTGGGCCGGACGTGCGGCTGCGGAAGCTGGACAGACCGAGCAGGCCAAGGCCTATTTCGAGAAAGCAGCTGCTTTTCCGGATTATTTTTATGGCCAATTGTCGCTGGAACGGCTGGGCCGTCCGCTGCCGGTGTTCAACCGCAAGCCGGCGGTCGAAATCACCGACAAAGACCGCAAAGCCTATGACAACGAGCCGCTGGTCATCGCGGCAAAGGCTTCGATCCGCACCGGTCCCTGGAGCGAGCAGATCCGCTTTCACCGGGCCCTCGCCTATAACGCCAAGACCGCCAAGGACTATATGCTGCTCAGCGATCTGGCGACCCGCATCGGCGCCCGCGATCTCGGCGTGATCAAGGGTATTAGTGCTTTGGGTGCCGGAGTCGGCCCGATCGACGACACATCCTTTCCGACGATGCAGGTTCCCTTTGGCCATGAAAGCAGCTGGACCCTGATCCACGCGATCACCCGTCAGGAAAGCCAGTTTGCCGAAGGCGCGATCAGCCATGCCGGTGCGCGCGGGCTGATGCAGTTGATGCCAGGCACCGCCCGGGAACAGTCCGGCAAGGCCAACCTGTCCTACAATGCCTCTTCGCTGACCGCCGACCCGCAATATAATATCCAGCTGGGCAGCGGCTATATCCAGCGGATGATGGATTATTATGGCGGCAGCTATCCACTAGCGATCGCGGCTTACAATGCCGGACCCGGCAATGTGAACAAATGGCTGCGCGCCAATGGCGACCCGCGCATGGGCGGCATCGACTGGGTCCAGTGGATCGAGGATATCCCGATTTCGGAGACCCGCAACTATGTCAAACGCGTGCTCGAAAATGCGGTGGTCTACGACACGAAGAACCCCCGCGGACCGACGATCAGGAGTGATACGCCGCTTTCACGCTATATCGGGAAGAATGGTCGGGGATAACTGGGCGAAGAGACCGTTATTCGTTTTCGAAAATGTGCGCGATTTGGCTTACACCGACTGATATGCCCTTTTCATAGTTTCCTATTTTAAAAAGGGGCAAGATATCGCTTTGGATGATGTCGTTTGCTTTCTGATTGGTGAGCGTCGTTTCGAGGCCGCATCCTACCGCAATCCGAACCTTTCGTTCGTTCGGTGCGACCAGCAAAACCACACCGTCATTTTCATCGACACGCCCTACTCCCCAAAATATCCCCAGCGACCTTGCATAGTCTTCAATCGTCACTTGATGCAGGCTCTCTACAGTGGCCACAACCACCTGGTGCCGCGTTGATGTTTCCAACTGCTCAAGTTTTCGGGCAATCTCCAGTTCAGCCTCAACCGACAGAATGTCCGCATGATCCGAGACCCATCCCAGATTTTCGACAAGTTGTGAGCTATTTATTGGAGGCTTCTGAGGTTCCCAATGGCTACAGTCTTTTCTGACTATTTCCGGTTGTGTCGGGGGTGAGCAAGCGCCCAACCCGAAAAGGGTTAAGCATAAAAAGGCGTATCGGCCCTTAATCCTTGACCTCATAGCCAAAAGCCTCTTTGGCCAGTTTCACCAACTCCGGATCAGCGTCTGGCAAATCCTCTGGCAACGCCGCTTCGAGCGTATCGGCGACATGAGTCATCGAAGCAATGCGCGCCGATTTCTTGTCGTTGCCGGCGATCACTTTCCATGGTGCCCAGCGAGTGTCGGTAAATTCGAACATGTCGTGCATCGCGTCGAGATATTCGCTGCGCTTCGACCGGTTGCGAAAATCCTCGGCGGTGATCTTCCAGCGCTTGTGGGGCGTGTCGAGCCTTTTGGCCAGGCGCTCGTCCTGTTCGTCCTGGGTGGTATGAAAGAACAGCTTCACCAGATTGGTGCCGCCGTCGATCTGCTGCGCTTCAAATTCGTTGATCTCGTCATAGCCGCGCTTCCAGTCGGCCGGCTCGCAAAAACCCTCAACCCGCTCGACCAGCACGCGGCCGTACCAGCTGCGATCAAACACGCCGATTTCACGGCTGCCCGGCAGTTTCTGCCAGAAGCGCCAGAGGAAATGGCGGTCTTTTTCTTCCTTGGTCGGCGCGCCAATCGGCCAGACATCGTAATAGCGCGGGTCCCATTCCCCGGTCATCCGGCGGATCGCGCCGCCCTTGCCCGCAGCGTCCCAGCCCTCGAACACCAGTATCGATCGGCTGCCATGGATGATATGCTTGAAATGAATCCGCGCCAGACGATCTTGCAGGCTGGCGAGCTCGCTATCATAGTCACCGTCGAATGACTTGCCGCTTTCATAGTCGGACAGATTTATGGTCATTTTCACTCCGTTTGCGCTGAGCCTGTACACCCCGAGGGTTAACAGCCAACCACCGCATCTATCGTCCAGGAACCGGCTTTGCCCAGTCCGTCGCCAGTGGCCCATCCTATATCAGATGTTCGCGAACAGCCAACTGGTTAACCCTGTCGGGAAAGGACGTTTGCCAAAGCCTCGCATGCATGGGCCAATTCTCTCCGTTAACGCCTCAACATTTATCGAAGTCAGTATGAATGGCGGACTAGTCGGCGATAATCAGCTCTGCAATCCGTTTGGGGTCCTGCATCGGCATGAAATGCGTCAGATCTGGCAGATAGATGTCCGTGCCATCGGAGAAGCTGTCCGCCAGCGCGGGCGGGGTCGGCGAAGTCGCAAAATCGAACGTCTTGCCAGGTGCAAGTTGCGGCGCACGCAGAACCTTCACCGGTTGCCTGACAGACTCGATCAGCGGCCAGGGGTCGACCGAAAGGCTGGTCGCGTAGACCGATGCTTCGCTTTGCGGCGGACAGGCCAGTTCGAAACCGCCCTCGCTGTCGGGAAGCAGCCCATATTCGCAATAGTCGCGCAGCACCGCGGGGTCCCACAGGCTATAGGGGTGGCGATCCTTGAACCGGTCAAACATTTCTTCCGGCCCGGTCCAGCTGTTGCGCCGTTTCGCCACCATTTCGCTGGTCGCACTGAAATCGGAGGGTCGCTGATAGGCTTCACGCGGCATGATCACCGGGTCGACCAGCACCAGCGTTTTGATGCTATCCGGCAACTGTGCCGCGGTCTGTACCAGGCAATGGCCCCCCATACTGTGGCCGACACCAATATCAAAAGCGATGCCCAGTGATTTCACCAATTCCGACGTGGCACTGGCA
>JAGXGT010000125.1 GCA_024636595.1 Sphingomonadales bacterium
CTTCGGGAAGACCAAAAAACTGCGGCGTGTGACGCACGGAACAGCGAAGGGCTGGTGCTAAATCGAAACGATAGATGCAGCGCAGAATAACGGCTGCGCGGTTATGCATTTTCGGAGCAATACGCGCGCGCGCGTGTAAATAGGGGCGGCCCCGTCTTTCCAGCCGCCAATTCGTAAACCGTCACCATTTCCCGACTATAAAACTAAACCAGTTTTCGCTCGCGTGTTCGAGGAAGGGGATTGGCCGGAGAGTTGGGTCGGTATTCATTGGTCTAGCGCCTTCCAGATAATTTCCGGACACCTAAAAGTGAGGTGACGCGCGACAAACGTGGGATATAATGTGGTAAAACATGATCCGCCTTTAATTTAATATCTAATAATCAGATAGATATAACAATAGTTATGCGGACACCCGGTCCGCCAATACCTTTTTTTTCGTGGCATTTTCCTCTTCCCCCGTCTTACTGAACTGCGATGGAAGCAGCATGACCGCCGACCGACGGAATGGCAGGTTTTAGTTAGATAGTCATTTTCGCATAACACTCGATCTGCTACCTTCTCTTATCATGCCAAAACGCTCTGCTTATCCCCTCATATTTACCGATCTCGATGGAACCTTGCTGGATCACAACAGCTATTCGGCAAAACCTGCCGATCTGTTGATCGAGCAGATAATTGAGCAGTCGATCGGCTATGTCATCCCGATCACAAGCAAGACGCGAGCGGAGTTGCGCTCATTGCAAGCGTCGATCCCGATCAGTGAAACAATCAGCGTGACCGAAAATGGCTCGGTCATTCACGTGCCGGATGGGTGTATTTTTGAGGGTGCTAAAGGCCCGCACAGCAGCATAGCAGGCATCGAATATACCCAGATTCTGGATCAAATAGGCAAACTCCCGCACAATCTGCAAAAATATATTACCGGTTTTGCTGATATGACAGCGGACGCGGTATCAAAAGCTACCGGTCTGCCATTGGACCAAGCTTTGCTAGCCAAGGAACGGCAGGCAACCGAACCGTTTCTTTGGCGCGGATCAGATACGGAGCTGAACCAGCTGAAGATGATCATGACCGCTGCTAACATCCGCATTCAACGGGGTGGCCGCTTTTATCATTTTACCGGGCAAGCGGCGAAACAACAGGCAATGGCGCGCATTAGGAGCGCCTTTGCGAAACAACAGCCCGACCAAGATATCATCGCAATTGCCTTGGGCGATGGTCCCAATGATCTGGAGATGATCGAGGCGGCTGATTTTGGTGTTATCATGCCGAACCCCGAAGGTGTGAGCATAGAGACCACCCAACCCCATGTTCGCATCGCCCCCTCCCCGGGTCCGCAAGGTTGGGTCATCGCGATCCGGGACATTTTTGCCGAATTGGGTTTAATCCTGCCTAAAAGCTGATTAGGCAGGTTGCTCGGAAACTGCAGGGGCTCCTATGGCTGACTTTCATCAGAATGGCATTATTTCAACACTTCACAATTTGACCGACCGCAGCACGGAATCTCTGGAAGCCGATCTGATGGACTTTCGATCGGCCAATCCAATGGCCTTGGTCCTGCCTAGCCTTTTTTCAGAACTGGAAGGACCGGCGCTCAAGCAAATTGTCGATAAGCTGTGCGAAGTACCTTATCTTGATGACATCATTATCGGTTTGGATCGCGCAGACAGAGACCAGTTCAAATTTGCCAAGGAATATTTTGCCCGCTTGCCGCAACGACATCATATCCTGTGGAACAGCGGACCACGCCTGACCGCGCTGGACGAAGAGTTGAAAGAACATGGCCTGTCACCGGCCGAGCCCGGCAAGGGTCGCAACGTCTGGTTTTGTTTCGGGTATTTCCTCTCGGCGACCAACGCTCAAGTGGTCGGACTCCACGATTGCGATATCTTGACCTATGATAGAGCTTTGCTTGCGCGGTTGATGTATCCAGTGGCCAATCCAAGTTTCCCGTATGTTTTTTCAAAGGGCTATTATGCGCGGACGACGGAAGAGAAGTTCAACGGCCGGGTGGTCCGCCTGCTGATCGGACCGTTGCTCGCGGCCCTGAAGAAAGTGTGCGAGCCGAATGACTATCTCATCTATTTGAACAGCTTTCGCTACGCGCTCGCCGGAGAATTCGCGATGGGGCGACAGGTGGTTAAGAATCTCCGCATCCCCTCGGACTGGGGCCTGGAAATAGGCGTGCTTTCCGAAGTGTGGCGCAATCAGTCGACGCAGGCGATATGTCAGGTCGAGATAGCCGATAATTATGATCACAAACATCAATCGGTTTCGCACGACAATCCGGACGCCGGCTTATCGAAGATGAGCATCGACATCACCAAATCTATTTTTCGCAAGCTAGCGACCGATGGACAGGTTTTTTCGCATGAAACCTTTCGAACGCTCAAAGCGACCTATTTCCGGATCGCGCTGGACCGGATAGAAGCCTTTTACAATGATGCGGTAATGAACGGCCTGACGCTGGATCGGCACGAGGAAGAAACAACCGTTGAGCTGTTTGCCCAGAATATCATGTCCGCGGGTGAAGTGTTTCTGGAATCGCCGAATGAAACCCCGTTCATGGCCAACTGGACCCGCATCAACAGCGCCATTCCCGATTTTACGGAGAGGTTCAAGGAAGCAGTCCGTCTCGATAATGAAGACTAGACCGGCTTAGGTGCGCCGTTGCAGAACCAAACCGTCTGATAGGGTGCGAGACGATAGTCGCTTTCAATATCGACAAGGATGTGACCGGAAATCAGATCCTGCCACGTATCACCGGCAATCAGATTAATATCCGCCAGAGAGAGTGTCTTTTCGTCTTGGGTCACATTGGTGATGGCAAAAATGCTTTGCTTTCGATCACGGTTTTGTCGCCAGATGCCAAACAGCCCTTCCGGAAGCGCCAGTGTAAATTGCACGGCATTAGGATGAAAAGCCTGCTGTTTCTTGCGAATCTCGACCATCGACAGAAGTCGGCCGAACACCTGCGCTTCGATCGTCGCCGGGTCCGCCAGCTTGCCATTTATCTCGTAATAATTCAGCTGCCGCCGGTTGATCGAGCGGTTGTGGCCGCTCAAGTTGACTTCCTCATAGCCATTCGGCGTGGCCAGCAAGCTGTGAATGTAGATCGCAGGAATACCTTCCAGCGCCAACATGATCGCCATCGCCGCCATGAAACGATCGATCTGATACTCATCCGGCCCTTCCAACGTGCCCTGCATCGCCTCGAAATAGGAGATGTTCATTTCATAGGGCTTTTCCGTGCCGCCGGGCCCGCGCCGCATCGACACCCGTCCGCCAAAACTTTGGATGGTGGCGAGCATCTGATCGACTTCACCCTGCGGCAGCGCCCCTTCGGTCGGTCGCAACCCGATCCCGTCATGGCTCGCGGTAAAATTGAGATAGGTGCAACCGGTCAAAGCCGGAGGATTGCTGCGGGTCAATCGTTTCAGATAGAGCGCATTCCCCGTCAGCAGCGCATGCGTGAGGAGCGGCGGTAGCGCAAAATTATAAATGACATGCGCTTCATTTTGGTTGCCGAAATAGGTCAAATTTTCATGGTTGGGGATATTGGTTTCGGTGATGATGATCAGCGTCTCGACATCGTGATCCATCAAGGTTCTGAGCAATCGGATAATCTCGTGCGTTTCATCGAGATTGATTGAAGGTGTACCGATCTCCTTCCACAGAAAAGCAACCGCATCGAGCCTGAATATCCGGACACCATGATCGATGTAAGCCCGAATAATTTTGACAAATTCGAGCAAGACCTCCGGATTCCTGAAATCAAAATCAACCTGATCCGTGCTGAATGTGCTCCAGACATAACGGTCCCCGGCAGACGTGCGAAAAGGTGTGAGCAAGGGATGTGCGCGGGGACGCACGACCTCTCCTAGATCGGCAGCGGGATCAGCAGTGAAATAATAGTCTTTGCCCGGCGCTTCATTGGAAAGAAACTGCTGAAACCACGCGGATTTGCTCGATCCGTGATTGATGACGAGATCGCCCATCAAGCGATAGTCGTTAGCGATGGCTTCGATATCTGACCAATCGCCGAGATCTTCGTCGACCGAAAGATAGTCGATAACGCCAAAGCCGTCATCGCAGCTATAGGGAAAGAACGGCAAAATATGCACCGCGCCGATCGTGTCGCCGATATGCTGTTTCAAAAAGCGATGCAGCGTCCGCAAAGGCCGTTCACCATCGGAGCGGATCGAACCTCCATAGGTGATGATCGCAATATCGCTCTCATCCCACAAATGTTTTTCAGCGATCTTTCTTCGCTTTATGATATTGTTTGGGTCCGGCCAAAACAGATTGACGATGCGCTCCGCCAGCGCGGAGCAATCTTGATCGGGATAAAGAACTCCCAGATGAGCCGAGAGGCGTTGCAGCAGATGGTCGATAGTGGCACGATCATTCATTTTTATCCGTCACTCCGATAAGCGGCTTGACCTCGACGGGACAATCGGGCCTTTATTGTGCAGTGCATAAAACAGAAAATCCCGATTCAATAAAAGCTTTTTTGAGAGCGCTGTACGAATATGCGCTTGCGCCAGCCCTCCCCCAAAATGCAATGCGCGATCTCACGTGGCCCGCAGTTCGGGGCCAAACCTATCTGTTGTCGGTCGGAAAAGCGGCGACACAGATGGCGGCAGCGATAAGCCACCACTTGCCGCGCGATATCGAAGGCCTGATCGTTACTCGGCAGGGATATGTGCAACCGGGTTTCGCGCCCGGCCATATTGCAATCGTGGAAGCGTCGCATCCAGTGCCCGATGCTGCGGGTGCACAAGCTGCGCAAACCGCGTTGGCGGCAGCGGATGCGCTGGCTGAGGGTGATCTGCTACTGGTACTCATGTCGGGGGGTGCGAGCGCCCTGCTCCCCGCCCCCGCAGCCGGGATTTCACTCCCAGAAAAGCAGGCGGTCACCCGTGCCTTGCTGCACAGCGGTGCGCCGATCGGTGAAATGAATATCGTCCGCAAACATCTCTCCGCCATCAAGGGCGGGCATCTTGCGTCCAGAGCGTGGCCCGCGATGATCCACATGATCGGGATATCCGATATCCCGGGCGATGATGTGGCGATGATCGGATCCGGGCCAACCGTGGCCGATAGCTCCACTTGTGCCGACACACTCGCAATCGTCGCCCGGTATCAAATCGCTCTGCCCGAGGCGATCCGGGCCCAGCTCGAAGACGGCACCCTGGAGACGCCAAAACCGGATGATCCGCGGCTGCAACGTTCCACCGCCGTGCTGTGTGCCAGGCCCGCCGATATGTGCGCCGCTGCGGCGGAAGCGGCCAAAGCGCAAGGCTACGACATCGTGATGTTGGGCGACGCGCTTGAGGGGGACGCTCTGGCACTCGGACGCGATCACGCGACACAGGCGCTCGCGCTAAAGGCCCAAGGACGAAAAGTAGCCTTGATTTCCGGCGGAGAGGCGACCGTGATCGTGCGCAATCGCGATGGACGGGGCGGCCGGTGCAGCGCCTATCTGCTTGCTTGCGCCCTCGCTTTGGAAGGCGAGCCTGACATCTGCGGGTTCGCCGCCGACAGTGACGGGATTGACGGTTCGGAAGATAATGCAGGCGCTTTTCTGTGGCCTGGCATTTTGGATGCAATGGGTGGTGCCGCACAGGCCCGCGAGATGCTGGATAGTGATAATAGCTATCTTGCTTTCAAAACGGCCGAAGGCCTTTTGCTGACCGGCCCTTCCGGAACAAATGTCAACGACCTGAGGGTCTTGCTTGTCAATTAAAGCCTTGGTGTATGAACGACTGGCCTACACTCGGGACGAATATATGGGGTTCCCCCCTGCTCGGCTAAGGGCAAACCGCGGTCACGCCGACAACCGCGCCTCTTCAAATGCACAATCCAGCCATTCGGCTTCAAAAACTTCGGGAGTTACCGGCTTGGAGATATGCCAACCCTGGCCGAAATCGCATCGGTAGCGGGTCAGCAACTCCAAACAGGGCTGGTCCTCAATCCCTTCGGCCACAATCTTGTAACCCAGAGCGTGAGCCATTTTGATGGTTGATACTACCATCACCCGGTTGACGTTATCGGTTGTCATTGTCTTGACAAAGCTTTGATCCAGTTTGATTTCGCTAACCGGAAGGCGCTGCAGATAGCTCATGCTTGATTGCCCCGTACCATAGTCATCGATCGATACCCTGATACCGGAATTCTGGATAAGTTTCAGCGCATAAACGGATCGTTCGGGGTCCGCCATTGTTGCTGTTTCAGTGACTTCAAATACAATCTGGGCGTTGTCGACATCCGAATTTTCGACCATGCCAATGGCCTTGTTGACAAAGTCCTTGTCGCCGAGAAGTTTGGCAGAAATATTGACCGAGCAGCTCAAGCCAGGCCGCCGCTTGCCCCATTTCGTCAAGTCATCAAGCGCGTGCTGCAAAACATGGTAAGTAAGCCTATCAATGCGACCGGCTTTTTCCAGCAGCGGAATGAAGATTTCCGGGCTGATCAAGCCGCGCTCGGGATGCTGCCAACGAACTAGCGCCTCCGCGCCATCGAGCTTGTTCGCCAACAGGTTCCATTTCGGTTGATAGACCACGCCCAGATTGCCACCCTCAATCGCCTGATCCAGTTCCATGAGCAGGTTACGCTTTTGACCAACTGCTTGGTCGGACTCGAAATCGTGCCATGCCCATTTGGTTTCGGCCACCAGAGCCTGTTCAGACGCGATTTTGGATTGGTCTAGAGAATCGCTGCTAATACCGAAAGTCGTTTCAATTTTGATTTTGGTTTCCTGAGCCATCACCGGAGCCTGCAATAGCGCGGCAGCTGTATCGAAATGACCCTGAATATCGACGGTATATTCATTCTTCACAATCCATGCGACCATATCTGGATCGACATGATAGATACATTCATCCCGGGCGAGGAATTTAAGGCGATCGGCCAGATTCTGGAACAGATCCCTCCGTGACTCACTGCTGGTCAAAATAAGCAACTCGCGAAAGTCTGCAAGCCTGGCGGTCGCAATATAACCAAAATTGCTCGTATCTATTATCTTCTGCATGGCCGCTTCATTGGGCAGTCCGCTCATTTCGTAGACATATCGGCTAGTCTGCAACGCCGTGGTTGTTGTCAGCAATTTTTGCGAAAGCATATAGATTGTAAGAAAGAAGAAGGCCGGAACATTCGAGAATGTGAACAACCGAAGATATTCAGCCAGCAGCAGGAGTAGCACCAACGCAACGATAGACGCAAAGGCGATGCCGATAAGCCTGCGAGATGACAATTTTCGGCATGCTGCACAGGCAAACATTACGGCCGCTGCAAGCAAAAGCGCCGGAAATTTTCCAAGGTCCTTTAAATTTGTTCCGTGAATCAGCGTTTCGGTCGCGATCGCCTGAATGACAATGCCGGCCAGCATACCGAAACGATTTGTTGAGTATCGGTCGCCCAGTTCAATGGCGGTGGCGCCGATCAATATTTTTTTGCCCTTCAAGTCTAACGGGACTTCTTTCGACTCGATCAAGTCGACAAAACTCAGCCGTGGAATTGTTTGCGGATTAATGGACTGATCGATTGCAAAGCTTTGATTGATGTTGCCTGACACTTCCGCCAGCATGCTTGCCATTGAAGGGCGTGCGGTTGAGGCTGTGGTTGTGCCATAGCTATAGCGGTTCAGCTGACCGCGACTGTCAGGAAACACATTCACCGATGCAAGAAACGCATTGTCCCGCAGCACCGGGATCGGCAGACTTTCAATAAATTCCGGGCGAATAGTTGATGCGCGCTGGCGGAATGTCGCTAGAATGACCGTGGCTTCGGATTCTTTGATCGCGTCGGCAAATATCTGGTCTTGTCTTGCGCTCGAACGTGACGAAAAATCGATATCAAATGCAATTTGCGTGGCGCCCGCTTCATTCAACCTGTCCAGAGCTTTCGCATAATATTCGCGGGGAAATGGCCAGCGGTTTAACTTCTGCAACGATTCTGCGTCAATTTCGACGATTATGATGTCACCGGATGCTGGTTTGTCGAGGATGTGGGTACGAAGATTGCTCAGTCTCTGCTCAACGTCGTTGCCGAAGTCGGCAAATACAAGCGCGAAACCCGCCATAAACGCCAATATCCAAGGCAAAAAAGTCAGCCGAAACGCCGTAGCCCTGATAGAGGAAAAAACAGTCTTCAATAAAATCTCCGTCCGTCACTAAACGGTTGCTTTAATAAAGACCTCTCTATTTTGCGTTAATGACTAAACCCCTTTCTACAGATTAACGCCGGAATAGAATTTGTGACGGTGGGCTACTTGTTTATTTGGCTTTGCCGTTACCACCGTTACCGTTACCACCGCCGTTACCGTTGCCACCGCCGTTGCCGCTACCGCCGCCGTTGCCGCTGCCACCGCCATTGCCGTTACCACCGCCATTGCCGTTACCACCGCCGTTGCCGCCAGCGTTACCGTCGCCATTACCGCCAGCATTGCCATTGCCGGTACCGCCGGAGTTGCCGTTGCCATTACCGCCGGCATTGCCATTGCCGTTACC
>JAGXGT010000126.1 GCA_024636595.1 Sphingomonadales bacterium
GCGAAATCGTCGGCCGGCATGTCATAGCCGGAGCGCCACATCGCGCCGACATCGGCAAAGCCAAGCTCCTTGGCGCCTTCATTGGCAATTTCGACCATGCGGGCATAATCATCCTTCATCGGCGCGCCGACATTTGTATGCCAGCTTTCCCACATTTCAGCGAGTTCCTCGGGATTGCGATTGGTGCCCATTGCGGCCTCAATGTCGGAGCCGTTTATTTCCTTACCATTCAGCGTGCCCTTCCCTTTGCCATAGGCGGAGTTCAGCTTGGTCGCGATCTCGTTCAATTCCGTTGAAGCGCCGTCGGTGGTCGGTGCCGGAAGCACAATCCCGCCGCGCAACTTGTCCAATTTTCGCCGGGTGACGGCATCGAGACCGCTGACATCGTTGAACTTGGCCGCCTCAATAGCTGCCTGCACCGACATCGTCGTTCCCTCTGCCCCGACCTTGGCGGCGAGCGCATCGGTGTCATCCGTGATATAGGTCGAGTTGATCCAGTAGATTCGCCCGGCGTCGATTGAATAGTCGAACAATTTCTGCTCGGTTTCCTCGACAAATTGCTTTGCATCCGCCGCAGTTGGCGCTGCCGCCTCTGCCATGTCATCCTTTTCATGATGCTTGGCCAATGCCGGTGTTGTCATAGCCATGGTGGCGATTGCGACGATTGAAGCAGCGGTTTTCATAGGGTCATCCTCTGTTGATGCGATTTTGGTTAGAATTGAAACTTTATCATCTGCCGGTCAAGCGCGAGTTTCGCTCCAGCGCCAGACCAAGGCGACGATCATGGCAATAGTGCCGGCGATCCATGCGATAATTTTCACCGGTCGGGCGAGCGCCGCGGTACCAGCCAATATGTCGCTGCCCTGCTCGTTGAGCAGCTGGATCAGCTGACAGACAGTTTCGAGATAGTCGGACAGGCCAAAGATAAAATAGGCGAGAACGCACAGCAGACCGAGTTTCTTCAACGTGGGAGACTTGGCCCGCTGCCAGATCAGCCGGCCGCCGATGATGCCGCCGGACATATAGAGGGTGATGAAAACAAGGTCGGCGATCATGCCCCACCGGGCGAGATCCAGCACGCCTGCATCGGCCCAGCTTTGCTGAATGGCATTCACGCGCTCCGCCGTCGCGGCGCTTTGATGATCGAGGATGTCACCGGGAGCGACCATGGTCTCGAGCGCCCCGCCCGATAGTATCAGATAGAGAAATAGCGCCAGGCCGCCGCCCCAGAATATCCAGAAATTCCGCCAGCTATACAGATTTGACATGATCCCTCCTATCCGACCAGAAAGCGCACCATTTCCTGTCCCAGTTCCGCCTTGGTCACACTGCTCATATGGGTTCCGGGGATGGCGACATAATGGCCGTTGAGCAAAATCGCCGCCAGTTCTTCCGGATCCCCGTTGTCGTCATCTTCGCTGCCGCACAGGACCAATGTTTCTGTTTCTATGCTGGCGGCCTCGGCCGGGTCCATATCGGAGAACGTCCCCAGCAATAATCTCGCCGCAACCGGATCGATTTTCTGGCTTTTCATAAACTGGATCGCCAGCCAGTGGGGATCACCGCGCTTGGCAGTGTCTCTCGTATCAATGGCCTCGAAAAAGAAATCCCGCCGCCTGGCCCAGCCCGCCAGACCTTGCAGTCCCATGCCGGCGATAATCGCCTTGCGGGGATTGGTGCCGGTCGCCAGCAATTTGGCCGTCGTGCGAGCGCCCAGCGAAAATCCGCCCAGATCAAATCCGGACAAGCCCAGATGGGTGATCAGAGCCCGTATGTCCTTCACCAGCACGTCAGCAGGATAAGCGGCCGGATCATGTGGTGCCGCGCTGTCGCCATGCGCGCGCAAGTCGGGCATGATCACCCGGAATCCTGCGTCGACCAGTGCCTGCGCGTGGCCGAATTTGATCCAGTTGGTGTCTGCGTTGGAGAACAGGCCGTGGAGCAGGATTACGGAATGTTTACCATCGCTGGCCTCACCCATTTCGTGGATTTTGAGCTTTACCCCGTCAAAGGATGAAAAGTCCCAGTTTTTTGCGGTCATCAATCGGCTCTCAATATCCAAAGTTCGTCAAAGTTCGGGCCAATGACGCATTGTTGACCTTGAACGGGATCACGCACAGGCCATCCCTCCAGCCTAGGACTTTGACCTGCTGTAGGAAAGCGCCATCTTGTGCCGGTCATGACCCTTTACCCAAATTCGCTCGCCACCGGACCAGATCCTCCGGCTGGGTCAAGTGCTGATCGCTCGCCGGATCCAGTTCAAATCCGGGCTGCTTTTTCGACACCCACAAATGCCCCAAAGGCGCGATACCGGAAGGATCGTCGAGCGTGCCCACTTTCAAGGTGATAGCCTCTGGCGGGTCGTCCGGCGAATGCCACATCCGGGTGCCGCACTGGCCGCAAAAATAATTATGCTTTGCCTTGCCGCGATGGGCGGCGGACTGGAATGATTGGGGCTCGCCCTCAACCTGCAAGGCGTCGTAAGATAACGGGACCGCCATTGAAAAGGCGCTTGCGGTCTGCTTCTTGCACTCTCCGCAATGGCAAGCATAAGCGGCGGGAACCGGGCCATCGAAGGCGTAGCGCACGGCACCGCATTGGCAGCCACCGGTGACTGTCATTGGTCGGGGGCAAGAAGGTTCAACCAGGCTTCCGGACTATCGGGCTGGGTATCCAGCGCTGGCACGCCTTCGGGTATGACGATCCACGGTTGCTTGCTCGAAACCCATAAATGGGCTTGCGGACTCATGTCCTTGCTGGTGTCGAGCGTGCCCCAGCGCAGACTGGCAAAACCGCGGCGGGCATCGCTCTTGGCGTAAATTCTGGAGCGACATTTTGCGCAACCGATTAAGATGCTTTTGGCTCCGCTGGGCTGAACAAAATAACCCTCATCCAGCTCGCCGGATATTTCCAGATCCTTTTCCATGACCCCCATATGGCTGCTGAACGCCGTTCCGGTGCGTTTCTGGCAATCGGTACAGTGGCAGGCGTAAGGTTTCATCCTAAAACCGGGTTGCAGCGTATAACGGACCGCTCCGCACAGGCAACCGCCGGTCAAAGCCTCGCTCATCGCTCGGCAAGGCCCTTTTGCTTCATCCGCCAAACCGCCAGTTCGATCCGGTCCTGGCCGAAGAATGGCTCGCCTTCAAACACCAGCGTCGGAACGCCCCAATGGCCTGCCGCTTCGAGCGCTTTCTGATTGTCAGCGATCTCGACGTCCAGTTCTGTCGCTTGCGCCTGCGCCTCGGCCTTCAGTTCAGCAAGGTCCAGTCCCGCTCGTTCCGCCGCTTTCTCCAGATGGTCGCCTTCGTTCCATCCAGCGGTGCCGCCCCAGATCATCTGCGAGACTTCATTGGCAAATTCCAGCCCCTTGCCGCGCCGCGAAGCCGCCTGCCCCATCCGGGTCAGTTCGAAAATATAGGGTTGTTCGGCGGCAATCTTGCGGGTTGCAATATCCTGCACGATTGGATCGGGATTGGGCGGCGCCATCGGAATGCCCATATGCTGCGCCACGCGGAAAATGTCCTTGAAAACATAGCCGAGCCAGTTGGGATGATTCTTCTCGAAAAAATCCGGTTCGCGGATCGCCAGCGGGTAAACGAACCGCTGATTGATCTTCAGATCATATTCTTGCGTCAGCGCGACATATCGCCGCGTCGCCAGATAGCTATAGGGAGAGCGGAAGGACCAGTAGACGTCTGCTTGTAATGTCATCTGTTTATCGTAACTCCGATTGCAATCTTCGCAAGCACATAGTGTTTGTGATTAGTAAGCATTGCTATTATATATGCACTTATGACTGAAGCCATCGGATTTTTGATACACGACACGGCGCGGCTGTTCCGGCGCGAATTGAACGAGCGCATGCGGCACAGCGGCGTCACCGCGCTGCAATGGCGTCTACTCGCCTATCTGGCCCGCAACGAAGGAACCAACCAGATCAAACTGGCGGAATTTCTGGAAGTCGAACCGATAACTCTTTCCCGGATGATCGACAGGCTCGCCGATGCCGGCATGCTCAGTCGGCGCCGCGATCCTGATGACCGCCGGGCCTGGCGCCTCTATCTCGAAGCCAAATCATGGCCGTTGATAGATGAAATGAGAGCGGCTTCGGCGCTACTCGCCGACACTGCTCAGGAAGGCCTCAACGCCGAAGAACGAGAGCAGCTGGCAAATCTTGTCGAACGCATGCGCCAGAATTTGTCGCGCAAGGCATCTGATACCATAGAACCGGAACAGGCGGCCTGATGGACATGCTAGAATCCAAAGAAAATTCCGAACAATTTGATGCTTCGGATTCGCTTCCTGCAGAAGATCAGGACGGAGCCGTTGCCGAAGCCGGTTCGTCCGGCAAGCCCAAGCGTCGCTGGGGCCGCTGGATCATCATGGCGATTGTGCCTTTGGCCCTGATCGCAGTCGGGGGTTATTTCTGGCTGACCAGCGGACAAAGCGTCTCCACCGACAATGCCTATGTCCAGCAGGACCGGGTTTCGGTGGCTGCCGAAGTCGGTGGCCGGATTATCGAGGTCAATGTCGGTGCCAATGACATGGTAAAGGAAGGCGAAATCCTGTTCCGGATTGATCCCGCTCCGTTTAAAATTGCGCTGGCGCAGGCGAATGCCGCGATTGCGGCTGCGGAAGTGCAGGTTCAGGCTTTGCGGACCACCGCCGCCGGGAGCAGTGTCGACATATCCGCCGCTCGCGAAGACATCGCATTCGCCCAGGCCACATTCGAACGCCAACAGGCGCTGATGCAACGTGGCTTCACCACCAAAGCCGACTTTGATGCGGCCCAGCATGCCGTCGAGCAAGCGCGCGCGAGACTGCGGCAGGCACAGGCCGACGCCGCAGAGTCGCAAAGTTTCGCCGCCAATGCCCGCTCAATGCCGGGCGAAAATCCGGCGATCGCGGCTGCCAAGGTACAAAGGGATCAGGCGCAGTTGAACCTGTCGCGGACAATCGTGCGGGCTCCGTCTTCCGGACGGGTGGCCCAGGCAGATCGTCTGCAGATCGGTCAGATGATGGTTAGCGGCCTCCCTGCCCTGACCATCGTAGCCGACAAGAAAAGCTGGGTGGAGGCCAATTTCAAGGAAACCGATCTGGCGGAAATGAAAGTCGGCCAGAAGGCGGACCTTTCTTTTGACGCTTATCCAGATATCAAGCTGAACGGCCATGTCGAGAGCATCGGCGCCGGCACCGGCAGCGAATTTTCGGTGTTGCCGGCACAGAATGCAACCGGCAACTGGGTCAAGGTAACCCAGCGGGTGCCAGTGCGCATTGCCATCGACGAAGCGTCGCCGCGCCCGCTGATCGCCGGCCTGTCGAGTGAAGTGACCGTCGATATCCGCTCCAAAGGCAAATAGTGGCGACCGCAGCGGCTGCCGCCGGTTCCTCGCCGGAGATTTCCATCACGCCGTTAAACCGCGCGCTACTGACGGTGGCCGTCATGGGTGCGTCGATCATCCAGATACTCGACTCCACCATCGCCAACGTTGCATTGCCGCACATGCAGACCAGTCTGGGCGCATCCCTGGACAGCGTGACCTGGGTCCTGACCAGCTACATCATTGCCTCTGCCATCGCGATGCCGATCACCGGCTGGCTGGCCGACCGGATTGGTGGGCGTCAGCTGTTTCTGATTTCGGTGACCGGATTCGTCCTGGCTTCGATGCTCTGCGGACTGGCGACCAGTCTGGAGGAAATGGTTGCCTTCCGGGTTTTGCAGGGCATCAGCGGCGCATTCATTGCGCCGCTCGCCCAGACCGTGATGCTCGATATCAACCCGCCCGAGCGGCACGCCCGGGCAATGGCGATCTGGGGCATGGGGATCATGGTCGGGCCGATCATGGGGCCGATTATTGGCGGCTGGCTGACGGAAAATTACAGCTGGCGCTGGTGCTTTTATGTCAATGTTCCGATCGGCATTGCGACGATCACCGCCCTGTGGGTGCTGCTGCCGCACAAGCCTGTATTCCGGCGAAAATTCGATCATCTCGGCTTCTGGGCGCTTGCGGTCGGACTGGGGAGTTTGCAGCTGCTGCTCGATCGCGGCACCCAGCTGGACTGGTTTGACAGCTGGGAAATCCGGATTGAAGCGGGAATTGCCATCGCCGCATTCTGGATTTTCGTCGTGCAAATGGCTACCGCGAAAAATGCCTTGTTCGCACGAGAAATGCTGGCGAACCGGAGCTTTGCGACGAGCCTGTTCTTCATGATCGTGATCGGCATCGTGATGTTCGCCAACATGGCCTTGCTGCCACCAATGATGCAGAATCTCTATGGCTATCCGGTGATCGACACGGGCCTGTTGTTGGCACCGCGCGGGGTCGGTATCTTGCTCAGCATGGCTGTGGCCGGCAGGCTGGTCGGGAAAGTCGATGCCCGTCTGCTGGTCGGTACCGGATTTTCGATTGCCGCCTTTTCGATGTGGCAAATGAGCCAATGGTCGATGGAGATGGACTGGCGGCCGTTTGTCGTCAGCGGGCTGATGCAAGGGCTGGGGATGGGACTGGTGTTCATTCCGCTGAACACACTGGCTTTCGCTTCCTTGCCGCCGCATCTGCGGACCGATGGCTCAAGCCTGCTCAATCTGTTTCGCAGTATTGGCGCGTCGGTCGGTATCTCGATTGCTTCAGCGCTGCTCGGTCGTAATATCCAGACCAGCCACAGCGATCTGGCGTCCCACATCACCAGCTCGACGATCAACAATATTGATGCGAGCACCGCAGACCGGTTCCAGGGCCTAGGCGATCAGGCGATGATGATGGCCGACGCACTGATCAACAAACAGGCCGCGATGATCGCCTATCTCGACGATTATTGGGCGATGATGTGGGTCACGATTGCGGTTATCCCGCTGGTTCTGCTGTTACAGAAACCCAAGCCGGGAGCGCAGGCTGGGCCGTTGATGGAGTGAATTCGTGCTCCCCAGCCCGCCATGATGTTCAGGATCGAATATTCTGACCGCCGGACCTTAGAGTTGGCCTCTCAATGGTCGAATAAGCCGGCAGAATTCGGCTTGGATTATCAGCGCAGATCATCCGCTTGGCCAGCAAGATCGATAGATATTTCTTTGGTCACTTTCATTTTTTCCAAGTCGACTATCACTAAATTTGCCCGATTTTTTTCCGGCCATAAAATGACAGATATTTCTCTTTCATTGATTGCCTGCGCAGCGTCCATCGCC
>JAGXGT010000020.1 GCA_024636595.1 Sphingomonadales bacterium
CCAGCATCATCACGATCCGGTCGACGCCCGGAGCAGACCCGCCATGGGGTGGTGCGCCATATTTCAGGGCGTTGATCATGCCGGAAAACTCGGTGTCGACCTGCTCCTTGCTGTAACCGGCGATCTCGAACGCCTTGTACATGATGTCGGGCCGGTGGTTCCGGATCGCGCCGGACGACAGTTCGATACCGTTGCAGACAATATCATATTGCCAGGCCAGGATATCGAGCGGGTCCTTGGTTTCCAGCGCTTCCAGCTCACCTTGCGGCATTGAGAAGGGGTTATGTGAAAAGTCCATTTTCTTCAGGTCGTCATCATATTCGAACATCGGATAATCGACGATCCAGCAGAATTTGAACGCATTCTTGTCGATCAGGTCCAGTTGCTCGGCCGTACGGGTCCGCGCCACACCGGCGAGTTTCGCCGCATCGGCTTCCTTGCCAGCGGCGAAGAACACGCCGTCATCAGGACCACAACCAAGATCGGCCAGCAGCTTCGCCGTGCCTTCTTCGCCATGGTTCTTGGCAATCGGCCCGCCAGCCGCGCCTTCCTTCATGTTGATATAGCCGAGCCCGGCAAAACCTTCGCCGCGCGCCCAGTCATTCATCGCATCAAAGAATTTGCGGCTATTCTTGCCCGCTTCCGGGGCAACAAAAGCGCGTACCGTGCCGCCGGTCGAGGTGATCTTGTCGAACAGGCCGAAACCGGAGCCCTTGAAATGCTCGCTGACGTCCTGAATGATGATCGGGTTGCGCAGATCCGGCTTGTCATTGCCATATTTCAGCATCGATTCCTTGTAGGGAATGCGCGGAAATTCGCCAGCAGGCGTGACCGACCGGCCATCGGCAAATTCCTCGAACACACCCGCCAGAACCGGTTCCAGCGTCTGGAACACATCTTCCTGGGTAACAAAGCTCATTTCGAAATCGAGCTGGTAAAATTCGCCCGGCGAACGGTCGGCGCGGGCGTCTTCGTCGCGGAAACAGGGAGCGATCTGGAAATAACGGTCGAAACCGGCAACCATCAGCATCTGCTTGAACATCTGCGGCGCCTGCGGCAGCGCATAGAATTTTCCAGGATGGACACGGCTCGGCACCAGATAGTCGCGCGCGCCTTCGGGCGAAGAAGCGGTCAGGATCGGGGTCTGGAATTCGGTAAAGCCCTGATCGGTCATCCGCTTGCGCAAGCTCGCGATTACCCTGGAGCGCAGCATCATATTGGCGTGCACCGACTCGCGCCGCAGATCGAGGAAGCGGTAGCGCAGGCGGATATCCTCGGGATATTCCTGTTCGCCAAACACCGGCATCGGCAATTCTTCTGCCGGCCCCTGCATCTCGACGGTATCAGCAACCAACTCGACCTCTCCGGTTGGCAGGTTCTTGTTCACCGTTTCCGCATCGCGGGCCACCACCTTGCCGGTGACCGTCACCACCGACTCCACGCGCGCGCCGTCCAATATCCTGAACGCCTCGCTGCCGGTTTCGCTGACAATCTGGGTCAGACCAAAATGATCGCGCAGATCGACAAACAGCAGATTGCCATGATCGCGCTTGCGATGGATCCAGCCGGACAGACGGACGGTTTCGCCGACGTGCGAAGAACGAAGCGCGGAACAATTATGGGTGCGATATGCGTGCATGATGGACCTTTGGAATTGGATGCTTTCCCAGTTGGAAAGACTGGGGGCGTAACACAGGTCTATGGGCCATTTGTCAAGGCTTGAGATTGGTGGAACGGGCTGTGCTCCGCACTGGATGCGGAGTTTTGAGAGCAATGAGCTGCCGCCGTTCATGACGCCGCATCAGGTGGGAGGAGGATGTGGTTATCTTCCTCAAACATGCGCGCCTTGAGCACACAACCCTGAAAATGCATCCACTACTTGGGTAGCAATCCGTTATTGGAACGCTTTTTGTGTCAGCGGTATACCGCAAGCGGAAACTAGCGATCAGGGTGTTACGGGGTCGTGATCTCCTTTTCCTGATCGTCCATGTCTTAAAGCCTTAGCAATGGCTGAGGTAATTTGCACTTCCAGGTAATCTGCACGATCTTCTTCGGAGGCCGCCATTGCAGACTTCACTATTTTTCCGACTTCATGCTTTGTCCATTCGGCGTAGGTCCAATATCCATCTTTATCCATTTTTGCTCTCTTAAGTATAGTGTTGCGTCGATCAGTTGAAATCAGTCCCCTATAGCGGACGACCGGCTCTGGGACATCAGCTGAACGGCAGCTAAACTAATCCTAATGCCTTCATTTGCCCCATAGCGGACATTGCGATCGTCACGAGAATAGATGCCGTGCCTATTCCGATACAACTCCCCCAAATTTTGCAATTTCAGCATATCATTCGACGAACAGATTAAATCAGTCCCAGTTTCACAAGTTCATCATTGGCAAACACCCGCCGGTCCGCCGGATCCGGCATCACTTGCGCCTGCGCCCATTTCCAGTCCGCGAAATTCTGCTCATAATCGCGCTTCACCCGCCGTTCGTCGAGATTGTTGGTCTTGCCCCAATGGCGGGTGAAAGCGATGCCGGCGTCATCCAGCGCTTCAACCACCTTCTTGTAACCGCTATGACTGGATTCGACATTCGGCCCGTCAAAGTCGATGACGACATTATCCGGCCAGCGCGCGGGTGCCAGAAGCCCCTGGGCCCTGCGGATGAAGCGCAACGTCACTACCGTCCCACCCCCTCCGCTCCTGAAACTATCAATAATTAAATCAAAAGCTTCACTAAGATTTCTACGATCCATTGTTACCGAACCATTGAACAGGCTGGCGATTGGCGAATGTTCTTCGGTGGTATGCCCCCAGGTGGCAATGGCTGGCGGATCATCGACATCCCGGTTATTGGGATAGGCCTGTTCCATCGCCAGCTGCAATATTTCCGCCTGAAAAAAATCGCTTTCCGCCATCGCCTTGCCGAGCAGCGTCAGCGCGTCATAGCCGGCTCCCATCTCGCCCGGTAGAGGAGGCGCAATGCTGGCATCGAAAGGGCGCTTGTAGAGGAAGCGCAGCAGGCTCTTTTTGTCGAAAGGGTCAAAGGGATTCAAAATAAGTTGTTGAAAATAGGGCTCTTCATCCAATCCAAATTCACAGGAAAATTTCCGGAACTCGCCGCGACACAACCAGTCGATATGCTCGCGCTTGATCTTTACCGCTTTCTGGATATTCTGGACCATGAAGATCGGATCGGTCTCGATTAGCATCGCAGTGACAAAACCCATGGCGCCGACGTGCAGTTGGGCCGCGGCAAAAATGCGGTCACTGCGAATGATCTCGGAACCGGTTTGCGCGATAAAATCATCCGACAGCACGCCTTGTTTCGGCTCAATCCATAATATCCGTTCCGGGGTCACCAGTTGCACCGCGCGGACATGATCCTGAATACCACCGGCCTGCCAAACGCTGCCGTGGGTTCCCGTTGCGCAGGCTCCGGCAAAGCTCTGGCCATTGCTGGCCCCGCCAGTGCGCAGGGATCGGCCGATTTCCTCCGCGCTTTCATAGACTTCATCGACCGTTGCACCGGCCTGGACCAGCAGCAGGGCTTCCGCCGCAATGTCGCAATCCTGATGCAGGTTCTGGGCCGACAGCTTGAAGGTCCGGTTGAGCCGCAAGGTCTCCACCAGCCAGCCATCCTCGACAACGTTGATCGGCGATGGTGACCAGCCCGCGCCGATCGGTCGCACCGGAATCTGATATTGCTTGGCCTCCTTGAGCAGAGCCAAAACGGTTTCGGCAACGCCTTTCAGATGCGCTCGACCGTTCATCTGCTCTACGTTCGCCAGTTCAACCCGGCTCTTCACATTGCAGGCGGCGGTTTTGTGATAATTGGCCCAGACCTGGTGACCGAAATGCACGACCTGTGCCATCAGGCTTCTCCCACATCAGAGTCGCCAGCATAACAACGATAGGCAATACTGACCTGCCGGACGAAGCCGAAGGTCACCAAACAGATAATGATCGCCTTGCCGGTCATGAAAAACCGCATATCGTTGATGCCAAGCCGCGAACAATCATCTGCTTGCATGGATCGCCCGCGCCGCGATGCAAAGCCCCAGGCCAATATCGTGATTTCAATCGTCTTGCCGCCAATCGGCCGTGGATCGGCGACCGCGAGGCAGGCATCACCCCATTGCGCCATAATCTGCCCCAGCAATAGCAACACCAGTATGGCGATCAGAATCAGTGACCAAAATGCCATGGTTTTCCCCCAATTTTATCCTGCACCCATGAATAGTTTGCGGGACGAGCCGCCCGCTGTATAGGATAAAAATGCATATCCATAAATTGCTGACAGACAATCAGGACATCGCCGACATCTGCGCCCGTTTTGCGACGGCGGATTTCATCACGGTGGATACCGAGTTCATGCGCGAGAATACCTATTGGCCGATCCTCTGCTTGATCCAAATTTCCGATGGCAAGGAAGCCGCCGCGATTGACCCGCTGGCCAAGGGTGTCGATCTCGGCCCGCTGCTCGAACTGATGGTCAACAATGAAAACGTGCTCAAGATTTTCCATGCTGGCGGCCAGGATGTGGAAATCATCCACAATCTGACCGGCAAGACTCCCCACCCGATCTTCGACACCCAGATCGCCGCCATGGCGATAGGACAGAGCGAACAGATCGGCTATGCCAATCTGGTCGACAGCTGGCTCGGGATCACGCTGGACAAAGGCGCCCGGTTCACCGACTGGTCGCGACGCCCGCTCAACACACGTCAACTCGAATATGCCGTGGCGGATGTCACCCATCTCGCGACAATTTTTCCGATGATGCTGGAGAAATTGAAAGAAACCGGACGCGGCCGATGGATCAATGCCGAGATGGAAAAGCTCGCCGATCCGGACAATTATGTGAATGATCCAGAAAAAGCATGGCTGCGGGTCAAGTCACAGGGGCGCAATCTGGACATGCTCGGCAGACTGAAAGCGCTCGCCGCCTGGCGGGAACGGGAAGCGCAGTCCAAGGACCTGCCACGCGGACGGATCATGCGCGACGAAACACTGGCAGACATTGCCGCTCATCCGCCCAAGGATCAGGCGAAACTGGGCCAGGTCCGCGGACTTTCGGCCGGATGGAAGAATAACGATATCGGTGCGCGCCTGATGGATATTATTGATCAGGCGGAGCCATTGTCCCGCGATGATCTGCCGCTTAAAATTGGCCGGCGGCCGAAAAATGGCAAGTCCAATGCGCTGGTCACTGATCTGCTGAAATTGCTGCTCAAAATCCGCTCGGCGGAGATGAATGTCGCGTCGCGTTTGCTCGCCCGTGCAGATGATCTGGAGCGGATCGTCGCTGGCGAACGCGAAGACGTGCCGCTGCTTGAGGGCTGGCGCTACGAAGAATTTGGCCGGGATGCGCTGGATCTGGTCGAAGGCCGGGTGAGCTTCACGGTCAAGGACGGCAAGCTCAAAATGACTCATCAGCAAGAGGGCGACGTCGCCGAAGCGGAATAGCTACGGCGAGGGCCTAAACGGTCGTCATCACGGGTTCCAGGCCCAAAATGTTCGCCAGATGTCCGTGCCGTTTGGCCACTGCATCGCCATAGAGATGGACCAAATCACCGGCGATCGTGAGTTCCAGCTTTTTTCCCGTTTTCCGGATATGAGTCTGTTCCAGCGGATTGCGGGTTCCGCCGCTTAGCCGCTGAGCCAGCCGCATCGCCAGTCCCCAGC
>JAGXGT010000127.1 GCA_024636595.1 Sphingomonadales bacterium
ATCCAACCGGATGCACCGTCGAGATGGATGACTCTAAGACTTTAAAACTCCCTGACCTGAACAACCGGAACGCCGATTTTCGAGCGACCGCCTATCTTTTTCCGTAGCAGGAAAACCTTTATAGGGCGTTGCCTGCCTATCCGGAACACGCTAGCTCTATAGCATTGAATCAACACGAGGCGCCTCATGCAAGACGGTTTCGGACGCAAAATTGATTATCTGCGGATTTCGGTCACCGACCGATGCAATTTCCGCTGCCAATATTGCATGTCCGAGAAGATGACGTTCATGCCGAAGTCCGAGCTGCTGACGCTCGAGGAAATCACCCTGATCGCCGAGCGCTTCATCGGCCATGGTATCCGCAAAATCCGGCTTACCGGCGGCGAACCGCTGGTCAGGCGGGATATGAAAGACGTTATCCAGCGGCTTGGCCGAAAAGTGGCATCCGGCGAGCTGGAAGAATTGACACTGACCACCAACGGATCTCTCCTTTCGGAATATGCCGACCATCTGGCAGCCCATGGCATGCGGCGGATCAATGTCAGCATGGATACGCTCGACCCCGCACGTTTTGCGGAAATTACGCGCGGAGCCGATGTGAATATCGTTCTGGATGGGATAAAGGCGGCCAAGTCTGCCGGAATCCAGGTCAAAATCAATATGGTCGCGCTGCGCGATTTCAACGAGGCCGATCTCCTGCCGATGGCCGAATATTGCGCCGAACATGGCCATGATCTGACAGTCATCGAGACCATGCCCTTGGGAGATGTCGGTGCCGATCGCAAACTGGCCCATATTTCCGCCGATGAATTTCTGACTCCTTTGCGAGACCAATATAATATCCTTCCTATTCCCCATCGCAGTTCCGGTCCGGCGCGCTATGTTTCGGTCGAACGGCTCGGCCTGCGTCTCGGCCTGATCACGCCGCTCAGCAACAATTTCTGCGACGATTGCAACCGCCTCCGCCTCACCACCGATGGCAAGATATTCATGTGCCTTGGTCATAGCGCCCATGTCGATCTGCGCGCCGCGGTCCGCAAGGATGGCATCGCTGCCGTTGACCAACTGCTCCAACAGGCTCTAAAGCTCAAACCGCAGCGTCATGATTTCAATGCGCAGCTCGATGGGTCCGCAGAGATATTGGAGCGTCACATGAACGTCACGGGCGGATGACCAAGAAAAAATGGGCACTGATCGTGTCGCCGACGCCGCCAGCGCAGGAAGCCGCTGAAAAACTTAAATCCATGATCGACTGGGTCCCTGTGGAAGAGGCCGACCAAGCCGTTGTTCTGGGCGGTGACGGCTTCATGCTGCAAACCTTGCACCAGATGCTCAATCGCCGTGCCATCATGCCGGTCTATGGCATGAACCTGGGCACCGTGGGGTTCCTGATGAACAACTGGCACATGGAAGATCTCAACGAGCGTCTGACCAAGGCGCGCGCTTTCAAGGTCAAACCCCTGAAAATGGAGGTTGAGACCATTTCCGGGGCCAGCTTCACCCTGCCCGCGATCAACGAAGTGTCGCTGCTCCGCGAAACCCGGCAGACGGCCAAGCTGGAAATCGAGATCAACGGCCGAGTGATGATGGAGGAACTGGTCTGCGACGGTGTGCTGATCGCCACGCCGGCCGGCTCCACCGCCTATAATCTGTCCGCCAACGGCCCGATCCTGCCGCTGACCTGTAATCTGCTGGCGCTGACGCCGATCAGCCCGTTCCGTCCGCGACGCTGGAAAGGGGCTATACTGCCCGACACGATGGAGATCAGCATCCGTGTGCTCAACCCTGAAAAACGGCCCGTCAGCGCGGTCGGAGACCAGCAGGAAGTCCGCGATGTCAGCCGCGTCACGGTGGCCGTGGACCGCAGCCAGGCGCTGACGATGCTGTTCGATCCGGAACATGCGCTGGACGATCGCATCGCCATGGAACAATTTGTCGTTTGATGGCTTGCGGCCCGCAAATGTCGTTGCTATAGGCGCGCTTCACCACGAAAGGCTCGGTCCAATATCGAGCATGTTCCCCGATAGCTCAGTGGTAGAGCATTCGACTGTTAATCGAATGGCCGTTGGTTCGAATCCAACTCGGGGAGCCATTTTTCGCGGTTCTGTTTTTCCGCAATTACCCAGAGACCGCCACCGAGCGAAAATCCGCTGGCCAAGCTGCGGGAAAATTTCTGTTCAGATATATCTCCTTTTTCCTGATAAACTTTACAATCTTTACAGGGTTAAGAAATAGAATTTGTTCGCCCCGCCCGCCGACCTAATTTTGCGGCTTCCGACCGCTGCTGAGCCTCTCTGGGCCGGCTTTTGTGCAGACGGGAATGACATGACTATATCGGCGTTCATGCTGCGATCGTAGCGGATCGCGGGCGGTGTAGGACAGCGGTTTTTGGGGTATTCGTTTTGAGACTGTTGCCGAAGCTTTAGCAGAGGCGGCTCGATGCAATTGGATGAGCCTGTTCCCCCTATTCCGTAACTTCCCCACTCGCTGCCAATTTCGCCTTTTCGGCTGCGATAAATTCTTCCATTTTTGATTCCATCACCGGCAATGGCACGGCACCCAGCGCAAGATAGGTGTCATGGAATGGCCTCTGATCAAAGGCGCTGCCCAGCTCCGCCTCGGCCTTGGCGCGAAGCTTGCGGATGCTCATCTCGCCGAGCTTGTAGGCAAGAGCCTGCGCGGGCCAGGAGATATAGCGGTCTACTTCGGTCTCAACGTCGCGCTGCGCTAGCGCGGTATGGCTCGTAAGATAGTCTATGGCCTTCTGGCGGCTCCAGCCTTTGGTGTGGATACCGGTATCGATCACCAGTCTCACTGCGCGCCACATTTCAAAGGTTTGCCGGCCAAATTCCTCGTAAGGGGTTTCGTACATACCGAGCTTGGTGCCCAGCCATTCGGTGTACAGCCCCCAGCCTTCGCCATAGCCGGAGAAGTAGATATCCTTGCGGAATTCTGGCCGGTCGGGGGCTTCGAGCGCCACCGCCGCCTGAAAACTGTGGCCCGGGATACATTCATGCAACGCCAAGGCGGTCAAATTATATAACGGGCGGGACGGCAGATCATAGGTGTTGAACAGGCAGCTCTCCAGCCCGCCGCGTCCCGATGTATAGATCGGCGCGATCGCGTCCGGTACTGGCCGGATGGTGAAACGATAGCGCGGCAGGAAGTTGAAACTGTCCTTGAGTTTGCCATCCATTTTTTTGGTGACATAGGCAGCATAAGACAAAAGCTCGCGCGGGGTCTTCGCATAAAATTGCGGGTCGGTCCGCATGAATGCCAGAAATTCCGGAAAAGTGCCGGTGAAGCCGATGGCCTTCATCGTCGCCTTCATGTCGGCATCGATCCGGGCCACTTCCTTCAGACCGATCTGGTGGATCTGTTCAGCGGTCAAATCCAGCGTTGTATAGAGCCGGATCTGATCCTGATAGAAGCGTTTGCCATCCGGCAATGTATAGGCGTCAATCGACGTTCGCGCGCGCGGCATATACTCGTCCCGCATGAACCGGAGCAGCGAGTCATAAGCCGGGGCGACCTCTGTCTCGATGATCTGCAACGCATCTTTGCGCATCGCCGCCTGTTCCTCCGGCAGAATAGAATCGGGCATAGTGCGAAAGGCGTCGTAAAACGGATTTTCGTCGCCGGTCACGGTATAAGCTTCGATGGTCGTGTCGCGGCCCTCGATACCGACCCGTGGCACCGTGTAGCCGCGCGCCAGTCCGGCCCGCATGTTGGCGATATTCTCGTCAAAATAACGGGGGATATCCTCCATTCGCCCCAGATAGTCCCGGTAGGCGGCGGCGTCGGAAAAACCGGCTCGCGGGTTCAGGCCGCCCCAGAAAAACGTGTCGCTGTTAAACGGGGCCTCATAGGTTTTATACTCGAGGCTGTTGACCTCCTCCCAGATCGACTGGCGAAAAACGGCGGCGTTTACCTGTTCTTCTGCCGAAAGCTGATCGACGGGGATGTCATCAAGCTGGCGCAGCACATCCTGCCAATAGGCCAGTCGTCTTACCTGTGTTTCGGCCGTTTCGCTGGGAAAGCGATCGCCCTGCACCCAGCGATTGTCATCCTTGACCAGATGAAATTCCTTGTGCCGCCATTCGGTTTCGGTTTCGTAGAGCGTGCGCAATTTTGCATCGAGTGGCCCCGCTTCAACCGCCGGTGCGGTTTCAGCGCCGGTTTCCTGAGCGAAAGCAGAGGGCGTCAAACCTAGACTTGCGGCCCCGAGACACAAAGAAAAACCAATGCGCGATAATGTCATGACGAGGTCCCTGATCTAACTGGATATTTGATCGGCATAGAGGCAGGACAGCCCGCTCAGGTCAAGTCTTCGTCGCCAACTCGAGACAAATTTTTTGCAAATTATGAAACTCTGCGTTTCTGGCCGCTCACGGTGAGGCATCGTGATTACGGTGATTCCGAAACGGCGCAGAGCTGCTAATTCATGCAGCCTTCGCGAGCGCTACCTGATTTCGACCATTATGCTTGGCGTGATATAGGGCCTTGTCTGCCCGGTCCATCGCGTCATCCAGAGAGTCACTATCGGCCAAAATTGCCACGCCAAAACTCGCTGTCACCTTCTGATTGGGGGCCAATTCGGGATGCGCAACAAAACGCAGGGAGTCGCAAATATTCTGAGCAAGCAATTGCGCCTCTTCAACCGGGATCCAGCGCGTCAATATCGCAAATTCTTCACCGCCGGTTCGCGCTACCTCGCCATATTCTTTGGCCAGACCTGCTGCAGTTTTCGCTATTCTTTGCAACACCTTGTCGCCTGCCGGATGACCAAATTGGTCATTAACTTTCTTGAAATGGTCGATATCGAAAAGAATGATCGACCGTGCATATATCACATCCTGATTTCGGGTCCGGCGCGCATTGAATTGCCCTTGCAGGCCACGCCGATTCAACAGATCGGTCAATGGGTCACGACTGGACTTTCCGTGAAAATGCAAAACTATGTCATGACCGGCAGCGAACAACATGACCATCGCCAACGAGAGCGCTGCGATGCCGTTAGTCAGCTGGAATATCCAGACATACGTCGATTGGGTATAGCCTTGCTCAGTCAGAACATATCCGAGCAGTCCATTAATGATCACGACGCGCAGGATGAATGTGATGGCGACGGTCGCGATGACACCGAACAAGGCCCCGTCGATCAACTTCTTGCCCGTAACCCACAGCGGCCACAACGACAAGGCTAGGAAAAATCCGGCCGCAACGTTGACCAGCACCGCTCGACTGGAGATATCCGGCGCGACAACACTTAGCCATATAAAGCCGGCAGTCGCAATTGTCAGGATAAGCCCCGCCGCGATGATCGGAAATGTTGCATTGCATCTGACGTAAATTGCCTTGGCAATCGCCAGACAGAATATCCAGAACATCGCGGTCGAGAGAAAGATCAGACCCATTGACGTCGAGGGGGTTCGCACACTGGCGAGTATATAGGCAACAAAAGCCGCAATATAGGCGATCGCAACCCATCCGGAAAATTTCTGCCGTTTCACGGAAAAATAGATAACGCCGAACACAAGAGCAAAAAGTGCCATTATTATGGCTGTTAATATGTGAAAATCGTTGTTTCCGGACACGGCCACAATATTAGCGCAAATGGAACAAGCAAAGGTTAACCGGATCGCCCGGGGCACGACGCCACTAGCAAGCCTTGGTGCAGAACCGTAATGTTGCGAAAAAGCCAAATCGAGCTGTCACTTCGCATACAACTCAAACCCACAAGATCCGCAGCGCCACATAGAGAATCAACAACGCCGTCAGCCGCCGGATCCATATCTCCGGCAAGGCCTTGCTGGCCAGGAAACTGCCAACCTGCCCGCCGAGCAGCACGCCGACGAATAAAGGCCAATATTCCAGGATCGCCTCGCCGCCGCTGCTCAGGCCCGATTTCATCAACTGCCCGCCGAGACCGGCGATCGAGTTGACCAAGATGAAGACGCTGGCGGTCGCAGCGATGCGGCGGCTGTCGGACCAGCGGGTCAGCAGCAGGATCGGGGCGAGGAAAATACCGCCGCCGATGCCGACCATGCCGGACAGGAAGCCGATGCCGGTGCCGATGGCGGGAGCGAACAGCCGGTTACCGGTCCATGATGTATTGCGCGGCTCCTCGGCCCCTGCTCGCTTGATAAAGGGTTCGATTATCAGCAGAATACCCGCCGCCGCCAGCGACAGGCCGAGCAGCAGCATGAAGCTGTCTTTTTCGAGGTCCATCCGTCCGCCCAGCCAGGCCGCCGGAATGGAAAGTATCAGGATCGGCCATATTTTTGGCCAGTCGATCAGGCCGCGCGACTGGAAACGCAGGGTGCCGCCGGTGACGACGATGATATTGCACAATAGCGCAATCACCGGAAGCGCCCGATAGTCGAGCGCCGCCAGCGCCAGCAACGCGATATAGGTCGACCCGCCGCCAAAGCCGACGCTGGCGTAGAGCGCTGCTGTCAGGGCAAATAGGATCGCCAGACCGAATATGCCGACTGCCATCTCAGTTGCCGCTGCGCTGCCGCCAGTTCAGATCAGAACTTGCCGTGGCAATGCTTGTATTTGCGGCCTGACCCGCAGGGGCAAGGCGCGTTGCGGCTGACCTTGCTGCCGTCGAACGGATCGTTCGGGCTGTTCATCTGGCCCGATTGCCGCGGCGGCAATGATGTCGACACCGTTCCCAGCGTGCCGCCGTCGATATCATTGCTGTTATCCTCGCCGGTCAGCGGATCGATATGGGTGGTCAGGAAGTCGGGCAGTTCCGGCAAGTCCGGCACGGCCAGTTCGTCCTGCTGATGAAACTGGCTGATCGCGATGGTCTTGGTCACGCCTTCGCGGATGATTTCCAGCATCCGTTCGAACAGGCCAAACGCTTCCTGCTTATATTCGTCGAGCGGCTTCTTCTGGGCATAGGCGCGCAGGAACACCACCTGACGCAGTGCATCTAGCGTGGCCAGATGCTCCTTCCAGTGATGATCGAGCAGTTCGAGCAGGAT
>JAGXGT010000128.1 GCA_024636595.1 Sphingomonadales bacterium
CTCTTTCTTCAGCCGGACCTTCATCCGCAGAAACGGCATGGTGGAGGCTTCGGAGTATTTGACCTCGAGATCGGCGAATCGCGGCAGCGACCGCAGCCCGGCAATCACCTGGTCAATCGCACCCGGCGCACCGGCGATGGTGCCATTGATTCCTTCGGGCGCCAGCAGGATCGTGCCCTTCAGGTCATGCGCTTCGCACAAAGGCAGCACCTGCAGGCGCAGCGCGGCGGGATCGTCGACGACGGCAAAATGATAAAGCGCGGCGACTTTTACGGGAGTTACGGATTCGGTCATGGCAGCGCATATAGAGCTGTTGTAATGAAAATTCCAATAGAGCGGCTTGCATAGCGGGAATGTTCATCGCATAGCGCCGGGATGGTTCCCCTTCTGTTCGCCCATCATCGCTTTGCTATCGTCGCTCCGGCGGCGCTCCACTGGCCGGCAAAAAACGCCCTACTAGTGGCGGATCTGCATCTTGAAAAAGCCAGCTTCTATGCACGGCAGGGACAGATGCTACCGCCCTATGACAGCCAGGCAACGCTGCAAGAATTGGCCGATCTGGTCAGCGACACCGGTGCAACAACGGTTTTCTGCCTCGGCGACAATTATCATGACGGCGGCGGCGAGGCGCGGCTGGAACCGGTGGCGGCCAAACAGCTCACCGCGATGACCGCCGATCTGGACTGGGTCTGGATCACCGGCAATCATGACCGGGATGTCGCAGGTCTGTGGGGCGGATCGGTGGTCGACGAGTGGACCGGCGAGGGTCTGGCACTGCGGCATGAGGCGACCGCGGACAGCCGGTTGCCGGAAATATCGGGCCATTATCATCCCAAGATTCGCATCGCTGTGCGCGGCCGCCATGTTTCGCGGCGCTGCTTCGTGCGCGGCCAGCATCATCTCATATTGCCCGCTTTCGGGTCTCTGACTGGCGGCATGGCAGCACAGGATCCGGTTATCGAGGCGTGCGTCGGCGGCCCGGCAGAGGCGATCATCGGGCTGAAGGACAAGCCGGTCCGCTTCCCGTTGCCGTTTGCCTACCGGACGATAGAAAAGATCGATGATCCGCAGCTGGCATTGCCTCTGGTCACCAGCGCCCAGTGACTGCTAACGGTCCGGCGATGGATCGATTCAAACCCTATCGCGACCAGCTCGGTGCGCTGGAAAAAGCGGGCCGCAAGCGCCAACTGACGGCCCCAGCAGGCAAGGATTTTTCCTCGAATGATTATCTCGGGCTGGCCCGCAGTCCGTTTCTGAAAGAAGCAGCGCAGACCGCCATCGCCAATGGCGTCGCGCATGGATCGGGCGGTTCACGGCTGCTGGGCGGCAATCATCCGGAACATGAAGCGCTCGAAGAATTTGCCGCCGCCCATTATGGCGCGCAGGCCAGCCTGTTCTTCGGCTCCGGCTTTGCCGCCAACATGGCGATGTTCGCGACCCTGCCGCAGACCGGGGACCTGATATTATATGACGAACTGATCCACGCCAGCGTTCATGACGGCATGAAGCTGGGCCGCGCCGCATTTAGAGCCTTCCGCCACAACGATTGTAATGCTGTCGAAGCGGAGATTCAGAACTGGCGTGGGTCCGGTGGTACCGGCACTGTCTGGATCGCTGTGGAGAGCCTGTACAGCATGGATGGAGATCGGGCGCCGCTGGCCGGACTCGCGCAAATTGCCGATGCGCATGACGCGATGCTGATCATCGACGAAGCCCACGCCGTGGGCGTTTTCGGCGAAAGTGGGATCGGTCTTGCTGGCGCGCTGGGCAAACGGGACAATGTCCTGATATTGCGCACCTGTGGCAAGGCGCTGGGCGGTGAAGGCGGGTTGCTGACCATGCCGATGATATTGCGCGAGTTCTTCATCAACCGCGCCCGGCCCTTCATCTTTTCCACCGCGCCGAGCCCGCTGACCGCCCACCTCGCCCATCAGGCGATTGTCCATATCGCAGAGACGCCCTCGCTACAGGCCGGTCTGGCAGAGCATAGCGCGCTGGCCCGCCGCTGTTTTGCCGGTCTGAGTCTGAGCCACGGACAGGATAGCCAGATATTTCCGATCATCCTTGGCGACGACCGCGTCGCCGTGACCGTGGCGACTCTATTGCAGGGTCAGGGATTTGACGTCCGCGCCATTCGCCCGCCGACCGTGCCGGCCGGAACCGCTCGCTTGCGCATTTCGCTGACATTGAATGTGACGGCGGACGATATTTGCGAGCTGTCGACCGCTTTGGGCGAAGCACTGGCGATGGCCGAGGCAGCGTGAGCGGGAAATTTGTCATCACCGGTACGGATACCGATATCGGCAAGACGGTTTTTGCGACGGCGCTGACAGCCGCCTTGGGCGGCAGCTACTGGAAACCGGTTCAGGCGGGACTGGCCGATGGCACCGATAGCGAGATGGTGGCGCGGATCGGCGGAGTCGATCCGGCAAAGATGTTGCCCGAACGTTACCGGCTGAAGATTCCCGCCTCGCCGCATTATTCAGCTGCGCAGGAAGGCATTGCCATTGGTCTTGACGATCTGGTCGTCCCGCAGGTTGACGGACCGCTGATCATCGAGGGGGCGGGCGGTGCGCTGGTCCCGATCAATCCGGAATTGCTATTTGCCGATCTGTTCGCGCACTGGGCGCTGCCGGTGATCATCGTCGCATCGACCCGGCTGGGAACCATCAACCACAGCTTGCTGACGATTGAGGCTTTGCGCAGCCGCGGCGCGCCGATTCACGGCATTGCCTTTACCGGGCCGGAAGTGAGCGACAGCGAGCATATCATCTGTGAAATTGGCAGGGTGCGGAGGCTCGGCCGATTGCCGATGATTGACAAGCTATCGCCAAAGTCCCTGAAGGCGGCCTTTGACGGGAATTTCTCGATCGCGGACTTCGCATCATGAGTCTCAATATCTGGCACCCATTCACACAGCACGGTCTGCGCGAACCAATTCCCGAGATCGCGCGAGCCGAGGGTGCTGCGCTCTATAAAGCGGACGGCACCAAGATCATCGATGCGATTTCAAGCTGGTGGGTGCAGACTCACGGCCATTGCCATCCCCGGATCGTGAAAGCGATTCAGGATCAAAGCGCCAAGCTGGACCAGATGATCTTCGCCGGCTGGACGCACGCACCGGCCCGCGAACTGGCCCAGGGACTCGCGGATTTTCTGCCAAAATCGCTCGACCATATTTTCTTCTCTGACAGCGGTTCGACTGCCGTCGAAGTCGCGCTCAAAATGGCGCTGGGCTATTGGCACAATCGCGGGGACGCGCGCCATAAAATCCTGGTGATGGAGCACAGCTATCATGGCGATACGATCGGCGCGATGTCGGTCGGCGAGCGCGGCGTATTCAATCAGGCGTACGCGCCACTACTATTCGATGTCGGCACGATCGCCTTTCCAGGAGCTGGAGCAGAACAGGCCACGCTCGATCAGCTAAAGGCCTTTTGCAAGGATAGCGACAATTTGCCAGGGGCCCTGATCGTCGAACCGCTGATTCTCGGTGCCGGCGGGATGAAAATCTACAGTGCAGCGATATTGGCGGAAATGGCGGCAATCTGTCGCGCGCATGATGTGCTGTTCATTGCCGACGAAGTGATGACGGGATGGGGGCGCACCGGGACCGTCTTTGCCTGCGAACAGGCGGGGGTCAAACCCGACATATTGTGCATGGCAAAGGGTCTGACTGGCGGAGTGATTCCGCTGGCCGTCACCGCTGCCAGCGATGCCATATATCAAGCACATTTTTCCGATGACCGCGCGCAGATGTTTTTCCATTCCAGCAGCTTTACCGCCAATCCGATTGCCTGCGCCGCGGCTAATGCCAATCTTGCTATATGGCGTGATGAACCGGTGCGGGAGCGGATAGACGGTATCATCGCATCCCATCGCGCCTTTTCAGAGCGGCTGCAGCGCAAATCGAATATCAGCGGGTTGCGGCAATGCGGCACGATATTGGCCTTGGAAATAGACGACGGTGCCGGTAACTATATGTCTGATCTGGGCCCAATGCTGCTTGGTTTCTTCCGCAATCGCAATATATTGCTGCGACCACTGGGCAATACGATCTATATAATGCCGCCTTACTGCATTAGCGCAGAGGAACTTGAATGCATCTATACCGTTATTGAAGAGGCAATCGACCATTTTGGAAAACCCTGAACCCCAGGCTGCGGAATGTTTTTTGCATAAGGCCGAAAAACCCGCCAAGGATAACTCATGGAAATTGTAGATTCGTTGATGGTCAAAATTGCGCTGATCGGCCTGCTAGGTATCGGCGCTCAATGGATTGCATGGCGGACCGGTCGTCCCGCTATCGCCCTCATGCTGATTGTCGGCATTATCGCCGGTCCGATATTGGGCGTCATCGATCCCGCGCGGGACTTTGGCGCGTTGCAGGAACCGATCATCAAGCTGGCGGTTGCGGTTATTCTGTTTGAAGGCGGACTCAGCCTCAACTTCCGTGAACTGCGGCAAGCGGGCGGCGCGGTGACCGCTATGGTGTTTGTTGCCGGTCCGATTGCCTGGGGCCTGGGCACTGCTGCAGCCCATTATGGTGCCGGCCTCTCCTGGGAAATCTCCGCCCTTCTCGGCGGTATCATGATCGTTACCGGGCCGACTGTGATCGGCCCGATGCTGCGTACGTTGCGCGTTCCGTCGCGGGTCCGCAATATCCTGAAATGGGAAGGGATCGTCAACGATCCGATTGGCGCGCTGCTCGCTGTCGGCATCTATGCCTATATCACCTACGAAGGCGCCAATGCCAATATCGCCGTGATCAGCATGGATGTCCTGGCCGCCAGCTTCATCGCCGGATTGATCGGCGCCGGGCTGGGCTTTGCCGTCACCTGGCTGTTTCCCAGAGGATTGGTGCCGGAATATCTCAAGGCCCCGTTTCTGCTGGTCACGGTAATCGCCGGCTTTGTTATCGCCGATCTTATCAAACATGAAACCGGATTGATCACGGTGACGGTCATGGGCATCGTCATGGGCAACCGGCAAATCTATTCGAGCCAGGCCCTGTACCGGTTCAAGGAAGATCTCGCGGTGCTCTTGATTTCCGGCGTCTTCATCATTCTTTCCGCGACGCTCGACTGGGAAACGGTGCAGCAGTTCCGGCCGCAATTTGTCATTTTCCTGATCCTACTGCTGTTTGTCGTGCGGCCGGTTTCCGTGCTGATCGCCCTGCTATTCAGTTCGGTGCCGTGGCGCGAGCGACTGTTTATCGCCTGGATCGCACCGCGCGGTATTGTTGCGGTCGCGATCACCGGCCTGTTTGCCATCCGGCTTGTGGACTACGGCATGCCCGGAGCGGAAGCACTTGTGCCGCTCAGCTTTGCTGTCGTCATCGCGACAATATTTGCGCATGGCTTTTCCGCGTCATGGGTCGCCGAGCGGCTGGGGATTTCGGAAGGCAAGGGCGAAGGCGTCTTGATCGCGGGGGCCAATCGGTGGTCGATTGCGCTGGGCAAAATGCTGAAGTCTCTCGATATCGATGTCCTGATCACCGACAATAGCAAATTCGCGCTGCGCCGCGCGCGCAGCGAGGGCCTCAACATTCGTCACGGCGATGTGCTCGAAGAAGCGCACGACGACAATATCGACATGGGCGAATATCAGCATTTGATCGCCGCGACTGACAATGACAGTCAGAATCAGTTGATCACCGCCGATCTCGGCCCGGAAATGGGCTATGAGCAGATCAGCCGGCTGGCCAATGACGGAACCAGCAAAAGCCGGGTCGGCCACGGTCGGCTATTATTCGAATCCGGTGCCGATTTTGGCACGTTGCTCGATCGTGATCTGGCGGGCTGGCGATTCAGCAAAACCAATATTACCGAGAAATTCACCGCCGAAGATTATAGGAAGAATCTGGACGAAGGCGAGGAACCGCTCGCCGTGTTCAAGCCGGACCGGCGGCTGTTATTCTTTGCCACCGATTCCCGCCCGGTGATTGAGGATGGCGATGTCGTTATCAGCTATGTCGACGCCGATACACCGGAAGAACGCAAAGCCGATCGGGCAGCCAAAGACAGTGAAAAAAACAGTGAAAAGGACGGCGAGAGCTGAGGCCGTCGGCTAGATGACGCGCGGCCCGAAGAGCGCCGTGCCAACCCGGATATGGGTGGCACCCAGCTTGATCGCGGTTTCAAAATCTCCCGACATGCCCATGCTGATTTGCGTCAGTTCGTTATCGCCGGCGAGCTTGGCGAGCAGCGCGAAATAGGGAGCCGGATTGGTGCCTTCCGGGGGAACCGCCATCAGGCCGATGATCGCTATGCCAGATTCTCGTGCTTGTTCGAGCAGCTGCGGCACCGCCGCGATATCACAGCCGCCTTTTTGCGACTCTTCACCGATATTGACCTGCAGAAAACAGGGAATGTTGCGGTTCTGTCGGTCCATTTCCCTGGCAAGCGCCTTGATCAGCGAAGGCCGGTCGAGCGAATGAATGCAATCGAACAGCGCCGCCGCTTCTGCAGCCTTGTTCGATTGCAACTGGCCGATCATATGCAGTTCCACCTCCGGATAGTCGGCCTGCAAGGCGGGCCATTTTTCCGCCGCCTCCTGCACCCGGTTTTCACCGAACACGCGATGGCCAGTCTCTAACAGCGGCAGAATTTCATCGCTATTGCGGGTTTTGGACACTGCGATAAACGTGACGTCGGAGGCCTTGCGATCCGCTATCTTCGCGGCCTTTTCTATCTTGCCCAATATCTCTTTGCGTGCCGGGTGTGCCAAGTTTGAATCTTCCTCTGTCATTCTCTTTCGCCAAGCTTGCGTCTATAGGCGTGCTTATGTTGCGAGACCAGCCCTGCACCCAGTTGCCAAACACGGCAGATTCCGCGTTGCCCAAGGTCTGGTTGTTTACCGACGAACGCAATGACCCCATTCTCGAGCGCGCGATCATGCGACTGCCGCGGGGTAGCGGCATAATCTTTCGCCACCATCATGTGCCCGAACGCGTACGCCGGGCGCGGTTTGAAACGGTCAAAAGGCTTGCGCGACGACGCGGACATATAGTCTTTCTGGCCGGATCAGCGGCACTGGCCAGACGTTGGCGCGCCGATGGCGCCCATGGTCGTCTAAAGAGGCCGCTGATATTGGGCGGATTGCTACAGAGTGTGCCGGTTCATGATGCCGCGGAAATCCAGCAGGCCAATCGGTCTGGTGCCGACATTTTTTTCCTGTCACCGATTTTCGCAACCCGCTCTCACCCAGGAAAACGCCCGCTAAATCCCGTGCAGGCCAGTCGCCTTGCGGGCTTGTGCAACGGCCCGGTCATATATCTGGGTGGGATGAATCAGCAGCGCTATCGGCTGCGCAAAAATCCTCTAACCCATGGCTGGGCAGCGATCGACGCATTTTGCTGAAGCAAATTAGAAGCGGAACTGGGTTCCGACATAGACAGCTTGGCTATCCTGACGACTGTCGGTCAACGGCGCCATCCGGTCGCGCTCATTGTTGATCCGGACACCGGCAGTCACGTCCAGATTGCGGGTCAGCGAGTAGCTGCCGCCCACATCCAGCGTATAATCTTTCTGGCTGGCGTCCAGCGCCCGCGGCGCGGCGTTGATCGGTGCAGAAGCATCGATCGACATGCGCGGATTGAAACGGCTCTTCTTGCCCGAATCTTCATCGCCCATCAGTCTTTCGGCACCGATTTCCGAGAGATCAGGAAGGTTGCTGCCCAGTTTCCTGACCGGGATTGCGAAGCTCTTCAGGCCTTTTGCCGTGCCGAGACTGTAGGAGACCGGCGCGATTTTCGCTGCCGTCGTAACACCCGATCCCGATGCGGCAGCGAGGATATTTTCACGAATGGAAACCGCATCAGACTTTTGGCGAACCACAACGGTGACCGAACGTTCTCCATCGCGCGTACCGCCGGAGGGCGTGAATTTAAAGCTGGCGTTGCCGCGCAAGGCGCTGAGTTTATATTTGGCTACGAGATCAGGGTCAGCACCGGCAACGGTAAACGAACCAATCGATCCCAGAGTTTTCAGGGATACCATCACGTCATCGCCGGAAAGCACTTTTGCAATAGCAGGGGTCATGGCAAGACCGGAGATCGCGAGTCCCGTCGCTAACCAACCGAATTTACTGACCTTTTTCGTCATGACGAAGCTGCTTCCCTTTATCTGATCGTAGATATAACAAAATTTGCCGACCTGCACGAGTCAACATACTGTTTTTGTCCGATTTTCCCAAACTAGCGCCTTTCTGTTGCAGTTCGGTTACGCTTTTGTCCGGAAATAATGACACGTGCTAGCATGTAAAAGATGAACCCGACATGATTTTGCAGCCATTCAACCGGCGTTCACTCGCTGCTGCACATGAGCGAAACATGCGCTTGTGCTTGCCCCTTGCGGCAAAGCATTTATAGAGAGCGCTGAAATGATATCATGTCCGGAACAAATCCTGCAAAGAGATTTCGTATCGGCGCAAAATGCAACCAGGAGCGCTTCATGTCCCGCCTCAAACCTTCTCTCTTCTTGCGATCTGCAACCGCTAGCCTGCTGACCTTGTCTTTGCTTTCTGCCTGCGGCGGCAAAGAACGTCCGCAAGCCGACATAGCTGCATCTCAGGTCACAACCATCGGCGTGAACAGCTATTTGTGGCGTGCCTCGCTTGATGCATTAGCCTTCATGCCGCTGACCCAGGCCGACAGCAATGGCGGCGTGATCC
>JAGXGT010000129.1 GCA_024636595.1 Sphingomonadales bacterium
CCTACAAGGAAACCCGCACCGCCGGAATCATCGCGAAGAAATGGCGCGATGCCGGCTTCACCGTCACCGAGAAGGTCGGCGGCACCGGCGTCGTCGCAGTGATGAAAAATGGCGAGGGTCCGACGCTGATGCTACGCGCGGACATGGACGGCCTGCCGCTGGTCGAAGACAGTGGGCTGGACTATATGTCGACCGTCAAGCAGGTCAGCGTCGACGGCGAGGAAAAGCCGGTCATGCATGCCTGCGGCCACGATGTGCACATCACCTCGCTGATCGGTACCGCCCACCAGATGGCCGCGAGGAAAGATCAGTGGGCCGGTACTCTGGTATTGATTGCGCAGCCGGCCGAGGAACGCATCGGCGGCGCCAAGCTGATGATGGATGACGGCCTCTATACCCGCTTTCCCAAGCCCGATTATGCCATGGCCTTTCACGTTTCCGCTGACACCCCGACCGGGCAACTGGCGCTGGACGAGGGCATCAAGAGCAGCTCTTCCGACAGCGTCGATATCATCGTCCACGGCGTCGGCGCACATGGTGCTTCTCCGCACCGCGGCAAGGATCCGATCGTGATGGGGGCGGAAATCATCATGGCGCTGCAGACGATTATCAGCCGCGAAATCGCGCCGCTCAAGCCGGGCGTGATCACCGTTGGGTCTTTCCACAGCGGCTTCAAGCATAATATCATTTCGGACAAGGCGACGATGCAGCTGACCGTCCGCTCGGATGACGAGGAAACGCGGGCCAAATTGCTCGAGGGGATCAAGCGCATTGCCACCAATGTCGGTCGGATGAACGGCCTGCCCGAGGACAAGCTGCCCGAAGTGCTGGTGTCGCACGAATCGACCCCGGCTAATTATAATGACGCAGCACTGACCAAGCGGGTGAAAGGCGTGTTTGCCAAACAGTTTGGCGAAGAGGTGTTTAACGACAAGCCGCGCGAAGGCATGGGCGCAGAGGATTTTGCCTATTTCGTCGAACCCAATACCGATGTCCCCGGCGTCTATTTCTCCGTCGGCGGCACACCGCAGGCCGATTTTGATCGCGAAAAAGCCGGCGGCCCACCGGTGCCTTCGCATCACTCGCCATTCTTCAAGATTTCGCCGAGAGAGTCGGTCACACTGGGAACCGAGGCGATGACCGCAGCGGCTCTTGATCTGCTTTCCGTCAATGATTAGAGCGGCTACACCCCGCCGTCCCTTGCGGAAGGCGCTGTTTACTGGAGCGTTGCTTCTTGCCACGTCCTGCACGACTACATCCGAAACCGAAGTCCGGCCGGTTGCCGAAGCACAGTCCTTTGACATCCTGATCGACAACGGCCTGATCGTCGATGGCAGCGGCTCTGCACCCTATGTCGGCGATGTCGCAATCCGCAACGATCGCATCGTCGCGGTTGCGCCGGAAATAGCTGGCAGTGCCACGCGCGTAATCGACGCGCGCGGTATGGCGGTCGCCCCGGGCTTTATCAATATGCTGAGTTGGGCCCCCGATGCGCTGATCGCCGACGGGGCCGGCGAAAGCGATATCCGGCAGGGGATCACCCTGGAGGTGTTTGGCGAGGGATGGTCGGAAGCACCGCTGACCGACAAAATAGCTGAGACCGAAGAGAACCGCCAGGGGGATATCCGTTATCCGATCACCTGGCGCAGCCTCGACCAATATTTCGACTTTATCGAAAAGCGTGGCATCGCGCCCAATGTTGCATCCTTTGTCGGAGCGACGACGGTTCAGATCAACGAACTCGGCTATGACGATATCGATCCGGATGCCGCCCAACTGGACAAAATGCGCACGCTGGTCCGGGAGGCCATGGATGACGGGGCAATGGGCGTCGGCAGCTCGCTGATCTACGCACCGGCGAGCTATGCCGAGACGCCGGAACTGATCGCGCTGGCGACCGAATCGGCGCGGTGCGGCGGCATGTATATCAGCCATATGCGCAACGAGAGCGACCATGTGCTGGAAGCGATCGATGAACTTATCGAAATATCCGAAAAATCGGGTGGTCCGGCGGAAATCTATCACCTGAAACAGGCGGGCAAGGACAATTGGGGCAAGCTTGACGCAGTGATCGCGAAAATCGAAGCGGCGCGCGCCAAGGGTCAGCGGATCACCGCCAATATGTACAATTACACCGCGGGTTCCACAGGCCTTGATGCGGCGATGCCGACCTGGGTGCAGGAAGGCGGCTATGAGGAATGGAAAAAGCGCCTGCAGGATCCCGCGATCCGCAAGCGCGTGATTGCCGAAATGAGCGGCAAGCCCGACGGGTGGGAAAATCTCTATTATCATGCAGGGCCCGACAAAATCATGCTGGTCGGGTTCAAGAACGAAAAGCTGAAACCATTGACCGGCAAGACGCTAACCGAAGTCGCGGCGATGCGCGGCACCAGTCCGGCAGACACGGCGATCAATCTGGTAATCGAGGATGGCAGCCGGGTGCAAGTGGTCTATTTCCTGATGGATGAAGAGAATGTCGCGCGACAGACCGCCCTGCCCTGGATGTCCTTCGGTTCCGACGCCGCTGCCCTCGCCCCCCGGGGAGTATTCCTGAAATCGTCGACCCATCCCCGCGCCTACGGCAATTTTGCCCGGTTGCTGGGCAAATATGTCCGCGAGGAACAGCGCACCAGCCTGGCCGATGCGGTACGGCGCCTGACCAGCATGCCAGCGAGCCATCTCGGACTGAAGGATCGCGGCAGTCTGGTCGCCGGTCAATATGCCGATGTCGTGATCTTTGATCCGGCCACGATTGCCGATACGGCTACCTATGAGGAACCGCAGCAATTTGCCGTGGGCATGTATCATGTGCTGATCAATGGCGAGCCGGTGCTGCGCGACGGAGAAATGACCGCAGCCCGCCCTGGCCGGACGATACGGGGACCCGGCTGGAACAAATGTCCACCTCGCTAGAAGAGGACAATATCGATGGACGATGCGTTCAGCAGCGAACAAATTGACGATTTCACCCGCAGGCTGCTGGTGCGGCAGGCGGAATTGAAAGCGCTCGACGCGCAAGCCGCCAGCTGGCGGGGGCCGGTCGAGCTGGATCAGCAGAGCGTCGGTCGGCTGTCGCGGATGGACGCGATGCAGCAGCAGGAAATGGCCCAGGCCGAAGCACGCCGCCGAGTCAGCGATCTGGCGAGAATCGAAATGGCGCTGGTCCGTATCGCGGAAGGTGAATATGGCTGGTGCGCGGAATGCGGTGAGCCGATTGCCCACAAGCGCCTCGAAATCGACCCCGCAGCCCATTTGTGCGTCGGCTGCGCGCGCTGATTTCATCCAAAGTTCGTCAAAGTTCGGGCCAATGAAGCCTTTTCAACTCTTGACATGCAACCACATGGTTGCATATAAGAAGCCATGTCCGATGTCTTTGCCGCCCTTGCCGATCAAACCCGCCGCGCGCTGCTCGACCGGCTGTTCGTCAAAAATGGCCAAAGCCTGACCGATCTGCATCACGGCATGGCGATGTCTCGCCAGGCGGTGGCCAAGCATCTCCATATTCTCGAAACCGCGAATCTCGTCTCCGTCCACTGGCAGGGCCGGGAAAAGCTGCATTATCTCAATCCGGTTCCGCTCGGGGAAATTGTCCATCGCTGGGTCGGCAAGTTCGAGGACGCCCGGATCGCAGCGCTGACCGACTTCAAGCAGCAAGTTGAAAGCGCGTCCAAACCTTTACCAAGCGACAAGCCAGAGGAGAAGCGTCATGCCCACCAGTAAAACAGCGGATATCGAAACCCGCGCCTCGACCGGCGAGCCATGCGCCCCGGATTTCGTCTATACCATTTTCATCAAGGCAAGTGCGGAAGCTGTGTGGAATGGGCTGATCGACCGAGACCTGACCAAAGCCTATTGGGGTCATTATAACCAGTCCGACTGGCAGCCGGGATCACGATGGGATCATGTGCGCAGCGACGGCAGCGGCAAAATCGATACCCGGGGCAGAATTATCGAAATGGATCCGCCGCATAAAATGGTTTGGAGCTGGGCCTTTGACGCGGACGCAGATCAGCCCGAGAAACTGTCCCACGTTACTTACGAGTTGACCAGCCTCGGACCCGACACCAAATTGACGGTCACCCATAGCGAACTCGAGCCGGGATCACGGATGGATATCGGGGTGCGCGAAGGCTGGCCAGCGGTGCTCAGCAATCTCAAGTCGATATTGGAAACCGGAGAGGTCTTGTCGGAAGACCAGTGGCCAAGCACGGGCTGAAACAAACAGCAATAAGGGAAAGCTGATTCCAGCACCGTCTTCCTGCAGGCAAACGGACTCAAAATTGCGCCCAGATGCGCTTAGGTAGAACATTCGCTCTTTCACCCGGGAATCGAACCGCCTAATACCTCCGGATGGCCGCTGACCTGATCATTCCCGAAGATATCAAACCGCATGATGGATGCTTCGTCGGTGGGCGGCATTTTTTCGCCTGTCGCGTGTATTTTGAGGACACCGATTTTTCCGGTATTGTCTATCACGCCAATTATCTGCGCTATATGGAACGGGCACGCTCGGACATGCTGCGCCAGCTCGATATGGATCAGCATGCGGCCTACGAGAGCGGAGAAGGCGTCTATGCGGTGGTCGACCTGACGATGAAATATCGGTTGCCGGCGAGGCTGGATGATGATCTGGTGGTCATCAGCACCGTCGAGGAACTGCGCGCGGCCAGTGTGCTGATCAACCAGACGATTATGCGGGGTGCGGACCTTATTACGTCAGCATCTGTTCACGCAGCGTTTCTTACCCCTGCCGGACGACCGAGACGCCAACCGAAAGCATGGACAAAGGCTTTCGCCAGCGTCATGAATCAGACTGATACGAAATGAAGGATATCACATCTTGCTAGATCAACTTTCTGTCGGAGCGACCACTGGCAACTTCTCCCCATTCATGCTGTTTATGGAAGCCGATATCGTCGTCAAGGCGGTGATGATCGGCCTGCTACTGGCCAGTGTCTGGACCTGGACGATCATCGTCAGCTTTGGCATGAACATCGGCCAAATTTCCCGAAAATCCGATAAATTCGAACGAGCGTTCGCCAGAACCGAAAATATCGACCGGTTTTTTGAAGAATACGGCCAGTCCACCCTGCCCAGCGCGAAGGTTCTGGCCTCCGGTGTCAAGGAGTGGCGGCGCTCGACGTCAAAGGGACCCGTCGATCGGGAAGGCACGCGCCAGCGGCTCGCCACCGCGATGAACACCACCATCGCGGATGAAGTGGACCGCATCGCCGACCGGCTCAATTTTCTTGCCACCGTGGGCAGTGTAGCGCCCTTTGTTGGTCTGTTCGGGACCGTCTGGGGCATCATGCGCAGCTTCTCCGCAATTGCAGCGGAACAGAACAGCTCGCTTGCCGTGGTCGCACCCGGGATTGCCGAGGCTTTGTTTGCGACGGCTATTGGCCTGTTCGCGGCAATTCCCGCGGTTATTGCCTATAACAGATTCTCCCATCGTCTGAACAAGCTGGAGGCCCGCATGGTCCGCTTTGCCGATGGTTTCCACGCAACGCTCAGCCGTGAACTGGAACTGGGAGACTGAGCATGGGCATGAATATGGGCTCCCGGATCGGACGACGCGGCGGCAGCCGCGGGCGCGCGCCGATGGCCGAGATCAACGTTACACCGTTTGTCGACGTCATGCTGGTGCTGCTGATCATTTTCATGGTGACAGCTCCGTTGCTGGTCACCGGCGTGCCGGTTGACCTGCCGGAAAGCCGCGCCAATGCGCTGGAACAGGAGCAGGAGCCGGTACAGATTTCGATCGATACCGAATGCCGCGTCTTTATCGAAGACGAGGAAGTGAGCCGCGGCGCGCTCGCAACACGATTGCGTGAAATTGCCGCCGACCAGAATCCGGAAGAGCCGCGCCAGATCATGCTGCGCGGCGACAAGACACTGGACTATGGGCTGATCATGGGCGTGATGGGTGAACTCAACCGGGCCGGATTGAACCGGGTGTCGCTGGTCACTACAGGTTCATCCGAGACACCATAAGAGTGGACAGCTGATATGGAGAAAGCTGAAAAAATTGGCTTGGGAATAGCGGCGGTGGGTCATCTGGCCCTGTTCGGCGCGCTTTCGCTCAGCATTCTCAGCAGCACCAATGAAGCCTTTCGCAACAAGCCGATCGAGGTGATGATTGCCGAAGAAGTGGCGCTGGAAAGCGCCGCGCCCAATCCCGCCCTCGTTCCCCCGGCGACCAGCGTTGCGCCAGAGCTTGGAGCACCGGAAGAGAGCAGTTTTGTCGAACCGGAACCGCTACCCGAACCACCGAAAGCCGAAGCAAAGCCCAAACCATCCGCGACTCCCGCCCCTGTTTCGCGCGAACCGCGTCGGCGGCCGGACAAACCCGCGAGCGTCGCAGCCAAGGCCGAGCCGAAACCCCAGCCAAAGCCACGCGGCTCCCGCCTGGGCGACGATTTCCTGAAAGGCGTCACCGACGCGTCTTCGGTCAGCCGCAACCAGAATATTACCGCAGAAAAAGCGTCATCAGCGGCGGTGGCTTCGCTGGAGCGCGAATTATACCGGCTGGTGAAACAGAAATGGCGGCCGCCGACAGGTGCCGATGCTGAACTGTTGCGGACCACCGTCACGGCCCGTCTCGACAGTAACGGCCGGATCATCGGCAGGCCCACAGCCACCACCACCGGCATCACGCCAAGCAACCGATCACAAGTCGAAATCCATCAAGAGCGGGCGATTGCTGCTGTCCAGCTGGCCGCACCGTTCACTACATTCCCCGAAAAGTTTTACGATGAATGGAAGGTTATCGAACCTGTCCTCTATCTTGGTGTCTAGGAGACCAGCCATGCAATCTGCCGTCCCGTATATTCGAACTATCGTCCTTGGCTTTGTCGCCAGTTTGGGGTTGGCCGCAACGGCCCACGCCCAGCTGACCGTCGATGTTGACAACAGTGCCGGGGAAGAACTGATCATCGCCGTTCCCGGCCTGCCGACAACGCAAAGCGTCGACACGCCGGCCGGCAGCACCAGCGAACTGGGCGGAAAGATCAGCGATGTTATCGTCAGCGACTTGCGATCGAGCGGCCTGTTCAAACCGATCGGCCGCAATCAGGTCCGCGGCATCAGCTATGCCGAAGTGACCGCTCCGCAATTCCCCTATTGGGGCGGTACCAACGCCTCGGCGCTGATCCAGGGCTTTGTCCGGGCCAATAGCGACGGCAAGCTGACGGTCGGCTGCTATCTCTACGATGTTGCGCTGGAAACCGAACTCACCCGCCAGGGATTTGTCGTCGAGCCAGCCGACTGGCGCCGGGCCGCGCATAAATGTGCCGACACCATCTATTCCAGATTGAGCGGCGAATCACCGTTTTTCGACAGCCGGATCGCCTATATTGCTGAGACTGGACCTAAAGGTAACCGGGTCAAACGGCTGGCGATCATGGACAGCGACGGCGCCAATCACCGGTTCATTACCAATGGCCAGGCCACTGCCCTCACCCCGCGCTTTTCGCCCGATTACAAGAGCATCGTCTATCTCAGCTTTCTCGACGGCAATCCGCGCATCTATATTTATGATATCGGCACCGGTCAGCAGCGGCTGATCACCCAGAGCACCAATCCGACCTTTGCCCCGCGCTGGTCACCCGACGGCAAATGGATCCTCTATTCCATGGCCATCGCCGGTAATACCGATATCTACAAGGTCTCGGCAGCGGGCGGCGGCAAACCGCAGCAGCTGACCTTTTCCCCTGGCATAGATATCGGCGGCAGTTTCTCTCCCGACGGCAGCCGCATTGTCTTCGAAAGCGACCGGTCGGGCAGCCAGCAACTCTATGTGATGAACGCCGACGGCGGCAATGAGCGGCGGATCAGCTTTGGCGGCGGCCGCTTTGCCACTCCGGAATGGAGCCCGCGCGGAGACTTGATCGCCTTTACCAAGATGGCGGGCAACTTCCGCATCGGCGTGATGACGCCCAGCGGCGGCGGCGAACGGCTGCTGACCAACAGCTGGCAGGACGAGGCACCGACCTGGGCCCCCAATGGCCGGGTTATCCAGTTTTTCCGCACAACCCGGGGAAGCGGCAACACCGGTATCTGGCAAGTCGACCTTACCGGTCGCAACGAACGGCAGTTGCCAACGCCGGTAAACGGTTCGGATCCGGCATGGGGACCGTTGCTGCCGTAAATAACGAACGCGACAAGTCACTGAAAAAAGGTTATATAAAGCCGAAGGGCAAATTCAACTAGGAGCAAAATGATGATTAAATATGCGACACCCCTCCTGATTACCGCCAGCCTGGTGGTGGCCGGTTGTGCCAAGAAACCACCCGAAGAATTGCCACCGGCACCGGTAGGCACCGCGCCGACACCGGCCCCGACAGGTCCTGCTGCGGGCTATGCTGCGGGTTCGCAAGGCGATTTCCTGGCCAACACAATGTCCGACCGGATCTTGTTCGACACTGATCGGTTCAACATCGATCCGCAGGATCAGGCTGTGTTGCAAAGCCAGGCTCAGTGGCTGGCGCGCAATCCGAATTCACGGATCACCATCGAAGGTCATGCCGACGAACGTGGCACGCGCGACTATAATCTTGCGCTGGGTGAACGCCGCGCCAATGCTGCGAAAAACTATCTCGCCTCGCTGGGTGTCAGCCCGGCCCGGATGACGACCGTGAGCTATGGCAAGGAACGCCCTGAAGCGCTTGGTTCGACCGAGAGTGCCTGGGCACAAAATCGCCGCGCCGTGAGCGTTGTTGTCCGCTAAATCGAGCGAAAATCAAACATAAAAAAGGCCGCTCCCCCATCGGGAAGCGGCCTTTTTTTTAGTCTCTAAATCGTTTATTTCTTGGTGCCGGTCATTGCCATTTCACCAAAAGCGCCTGCTTTTACCGAACCAGCAAGCGTGCCATCGGTGATCGTCGCATCGCCTTCCAGTTTCATTGGCATGGGAACGGTCATGTTCATTTCCCAGGTGATGTGATTGCCATCAACCTTGCCATTTTCAACGTCCATGGCGCCCATGGCACCGGCGTTCGTACCGGTAAACGTGTCACCGTCGGTGACAATGGTAAATTCCGAAGTCTGGTCTCCCATCGGGGATTTCGTCACGCACGTATAAGTTCCATCAATAGACATTCCATTCTCCTCTTATGTCAAAGCCCTGATCCGGCTCGAGCTGGCGATCACTCACCGTCATCCGCCGAATCGTCTGAACTGCTATCACTATTAACAGCAGTGTCACTAGCTTCATAGCCGCGATATTCGATCGGCATATCAAGCGCATCCAGCTGGGTCTTGATCTTGTCGACATCGCCAACGATCACCCATGTGAACTTGTCCGGATCAACCGCCTCAGCCATAGCTTCGTTCAGATCCTCTGCGGTAAGCGCCCTGTAGCGGTCAGCGACGGTTTCGGCATAGTTGGACGGTCTGCCAAGCATCACGTCACCCTGCATCTGGCTCAAGATGCTGGGGGTGCGCTCAAACTGGCCGGGCAGCTGGCGGACGTTGCCGTTGACCGTGCGCTCCAGTTCCGCCGGCGTGACGCCATTGTCGCCCAGAAAATCTTTGACTTGCGCATCCATCGCGGCAACGGCGGGGCCCGTCTGATTGGTCTGGACCGGTGCCCGCATCGTGTACAGAGCGCGGTCTTCGCCGCGCAGCACGGTGTTGCGGGTGCCGTAGCTCCAGCCCTTGGTTTCGCGCAAATCCATGTTGATCCGCGAGAGGAAATTGCCGCCCAATATCTCATTGGCAGCGCCCAATGTCAGCAGATCATCCGAGCCTTTATAGGGCAAAACCTGACCCGCCAGGATCATAGACTGCGGAGAATTCGGACGGTGGATGACAACGATGCGGCCTTGCCCTTGCGGAATGGCGGCATCGAAATTTTTCGCCGGCGCCGCTTTTCCAGTGCCTTTCCAGCGGCCAAAGCGAACCTCCAGCTTGTCGACCAGCTCCTGCTTGCCGATTTGGCCTGCTGCAAAAATGGTCGCCTTCGCCGGGTGCATCCACTGGTTATGGAAGGCCGCGAGATCGTCGCGGGTGATCGCCGACACCGTTTCCTTGGTGCCGTTACCCGACAAGCCGCGGCCATAAGGATGCTCGGAGCCAAAGACCAGCGGCGGCAGCGTATTGCTGGCGATGCTCAGTGGATCGCTTTCCTCGCGGTCGATCGCGGTCAGTTGCTGGACCCGGATACGCTCGATATCATCGGCGTTGAACGCCGGGTTCTTGACGATGTCCGCCATCAGGTCGAGCGAAGCGTCGAGATTTGGATTGACCGCACTCAAGTCGACATCGGTTCGGTCTCGACCTCCGCCAATGCTGATATTGGCACCCAGACGCTCCTGCTGCTCGGCAATTTCGACCGACGTCAAGCTGGTCGTGCCTTCTTCGAGAATCGATGTCACGAAATTCTGCAAGCCGAGCGTGTCGGAAGAATCGGCGCTGGTACCTGCGTTGAAGGACAGGGTCACCCGGGTCATCGGCACCGCATCGCGGCGGGCAAAATAGACCTTGATGCCATTGGACAGGGTCGCCGTTTCGACATCAGGGAAATCGACGTTGGGGATGTCCCCTACCGGCGGCAGTTTTGACCGATCGGGAGCGGTGACCGTCCCGGCTTGCTCGTCCTGCATGTAAAAAGCGGGTGCGGTCAGAACGCCGGTACGCGCGCCTTTGCCAGCACCGACTTCCTCATATTCATCCCGTTCTCCCGGAATCACCCGGATGCCCAGCACCGGCCGGGTCAGCCATTTCTGCATCGCAGCCTTGACCGCTGCCGGCGTGGCCGACGCGAGGCGGTTCAATTCCTTTTTGTAAAACTCCGGATCGTCGGAATAAAGTTTACCCTGCGCCAGAGCGACCGCCTTGCCGCTAAAGCCGCCAACCTGCTCCAGTCCGGCAATCCGCGAAGCGGCGTCGCGTGTCGCCACGCGCTGCACTTCGTCTGCGGTCGGGCCATTGGCGATAAAGTCGGCGATGATTTCATCCAGTCGCTTGGCAACCGCATCCGCATCCTCACCCGGTTTGACGTCGGCCTGAATATTCACCAGGCTGCCGTGCACGAACGGAATGACAAAGGCCGACACGGAGACGGCATTTTTCTCGTCGCGCACCATGATGTTGTCGAGTCGCGAGCTGGCAAGGCCGCCGAGCACGGTCATGCCGACATCGAGCGGGGTATAATCGGCATCATTGAGGCCAGGGACCACCCAGTTGCGATAGATGCGCGTGGTCGCGACCTTGTCTTTCATCACCTCATAGATCGGCGCATCGAGCGTCGGCAAAGGTGGGTCCAGCGTTTCTATCGGCTTGCCGGACGGAATTTCGCCAAACCATTTGGTGACCTTTGCCCGCGCAGTCGCGACGTCAATATCGCCGGCCAGCACCAGAATCGA
>JAGXGT010000130.1 GCA_024636595.1 Sphingomonadales bacterium
GCGCCGGGCAAATATGCGGCCTGCGATCAGACCAACGACGCCAAGCCCCAGCATCAGCAGGTTGGACGGTTCGGGAACCGCCGTCCCGCCGGTAGACGATCGGCCCGAAGCGCTTTTCTTGCCAGTGGAATTGTTCTGTGCCTGAGACCTACTCGATATGCTGCCATAGCCAGATGAATCGTCGCCGGAGCTAGCCCACCCTTGGACCGTTCCGCGATTATCGATATTCTGCGCGGTTTCGGCGGGAGCAACTGCTGCGATCGTCATCGCTGCGGCAATTGCAAATATTGCACATGTCATGCGTTTCACGATCGATTTCCAGTTCCGTGATCAAAAAGCCTGTGAATATGATTAAGCAACATTCCTGCCAGATCGACGAAACCCGCTGTTTCGCGCAGACAGCTTGGTTAACCGCATTTCAAAAATTCTCGAGATGTAAGCTCAGCCGACATTAACCATCGTTCGCGGGACACGGATTTTGGCGGTTCCTGCCGATGCAACCGGGATCAGGCCCGGGCAGGCAACCTGGCAGCGCGCAACGCCGCATGGGCTTCGGCTATGCTATGCTCGCCGAAATGAAAAATCGAGGCGGCGAGCACGGCATTGGCATGACCCTCCGTCACCCCTTCGACCAGATGGTCAAGATTGCCGACGCCGCCGCTGGCCACGACCGGTATCGAGACCGCATCGGCGATCGTCCGAACGAGCTCCAGATCATAACCGTCGCGGGTGCCGTCACGGTCCATTGAAGTCACCAGCAACTCGCCAGCGCCCATCTGAGCCATGCGCAACGCATGCTCCAGCGCATCAATACCGGTCGGCGTACGACCGCCATGGGTAAAGATTTCCCAGCGCCCGTCAGCCACCCGCCGGGCATCGATCGACGCTACCATGCATTGGCTGCCGAAGCGGGTGGCGATATCGCTGATCACTTCGGGACGGGTCACGGCGGCGCTATTCACCGCGACCTTGTCGGCCCCGGCCATCAGCAGCGCCCGCGCGTCGTCAGCGGTGCGCACGCCGCCGCCGACGGTGACCGGCATGAAACAGACCTCGGCCGTGCGCCGGACAACATCGATGATCGTGTCGCGATTTTCATGGGATGCAGTGATGTCGAGAAAGCAGAGTTCGTCGGCACCGGCCGCATCATAGGCCTGCGCCTGCTCGACCGGATCACCGGCATCCTGCAGGTCAACAAAATTGACACCCTTGACGACGCGGCCATTGGCAACATCAAGACAGGGGATGACGCGGATCCGGACGGTCATCTTACATACCTATTAATTGCTGTGCTCCGGACTTGATCCGGAGCCCGCAAGTCTATGCGCTGCAGACGCCAGGGCTCCAGCTCGGAGGCCGGAGCACAATGTTTTTCTGCTAGTGTTTTCATCGGTTGGCCATCGCGATCGCCGTCGCCAGATCTAGCCGGCCATCATACAGCGCCCGTCCGGTAATCACCCCTTCGACACCATCCTTGGCAAACTGGCTAAGCATATGGATATCGTCCAGCCCCTTTACCCCGCCGCTGGCGATCACCGGGATATCGACGCCGCGCGCCAGATCGACCGTCGCTTCGATATTGCAGCCGGTGAGCATGCCGTCACGGCCGACATCGGTGAACAGGATCGAGGCGACACCCGCATCTTCAAACCGGCGGGCCAGGTCTCGCACGCTGACATCCGAAACATCGGCCCAGCCTTCGGTCGCTACCATGCCGTCCCGCGCGTCGACAGCAACGACAATGCCGCCTTCATATTCTTTCGCCATATCCTTGACGAATTCCGGGTCCTTGAGCGCTGCTGTACCAATCACCAGCCGGGCGACCCCCAGCTCGAACCAGCGCTCAACCGTCTCGCGGTTGCGAATCCCGCCGCCCAGCTGCACATAGCCCGGGAAACTGGCGATAATCGCCTCGACCGCCTCCGCGTTGCGCGGTGAGCCTGCGAAGGCACCATCAAGATCGACGACATGGATATGCTCGGCCCCCGCAGCGGCGAACAGGCCCGCCTGTTCCGCAGGATTGTCGCCGTATACCGTGGCCCGATCCATATCGCCTTCGGCAAGCCGCACGACTTCGCCGGATTTCAGATCAATGGCGGGAAATACGATCATGGTTTCCACTCCAGAAAACGATTGAGAAAGGCCAGTCCATAAGCCTGGCTTTTTTCGGGATGAAACTGGACGCCGACAATATTGTCGCGGCCCACCGCCGATACCAGCGAACCGCCATGATCGGTGGTCGCCAATATGTCGGCCTTGTCCGCCACGGCAAAATGATAGCCGTGCAGATAATAAGCCTCGCCGGGCTCCAGCAGATCATGCCCTTCTGTCGGGGTCACATCGTTCCAGCCCATATGCGGGATTTTTATCGTTTCATCCGCCGGTTCGATCGCCTCGACGGTGCCGCCGATCCAGCCAAGGCCGGCATGCGCGCCAAATTCAATGCCCTTGTCGGCCAGCATCTGCATCCCGACGCATATGCCAAGAAAGGGCGTGTTTTCTTCGCACACCCGCCGCTCCATCGCGGCCACCATGCCCTCAATTCCGACCAAAGCATCTCGGCAGGCACCGAATGCACCGACACCCGGCAATATGATCCGGTCCGCCCGCGCAACCAGGTTCGGGTCTGCCGTCACCGCCACATCCCCGGCGCCTGCGGCCATCAATGCATTGTGAACACTGTGCAGGTTACCGGCACCAAAATCTATCAGAGCGATGGTTTCAGACATGGTGCAGTTCAACCGCCGAAGGCGCTCAAAATGAAATGCCCGCTATTGGTATCGCGCGAAGGCGCGAAGGCGCGAAGAATATCCGAAAGCCGCACTTGCTTCGCGACTTCGCGACTTCGCGTGATAAAGTCATAAGAAAAAGTCCGCTGACGCGGGAAACGCGACTCAGCCACCCAATTGCCCCTTGGTCGAGGGAATCGCGTCGCCCTTGCGCGGGTCGCGCTCTACCGCCTGGCGCATCGCGCGGGCGAAGCCTTTGAAGATGCTCTCCGCGATATGGTGGTTATTTTCGCCATAGAGCAGTTCGATATGGAGCGTGATCCCGGCAGCATCGGCGACGCTGTGAAACCAGTGCTTGAACAATTCGGTGTCCATCTCGCCCAGCCGTTCCTGCGTGAAACCGGCGTTCCAGACCAGATAGGGACGCGCGGAAATATCCAGCGCAACCCGGCTCAGGGTCTCGTCCATCGGCGAATAGGCGCTACCGTAGCGCACGATCCCCGCCTTGTCGCCAAGCGCCTGCTCGATCGCCTGGCCGAGCGCAATGCCGCTGTCTTCCGTGGTATGATGCTGATCAACATGGAGGTCGCCCTTGATCCGCATGGTCAAATCGATCAGCGAATGGCGGGAGAATTGTTCGATCATATGATCAAGAAAACCGATGCCGGTCGACACGTCAAATTGTCCGGTCCCGTCGAGATTCAACTCGACAAAAATCTCGGTTTCCTTGGTATTTCGTTCGATTGTCGCTATTCTCATGCAACAGGCCTATAATGGCTTGGACAAATCAGGCAAGAATTTCGCGGCCTTTGGTCAACGCAAAATTCATTTTACGCTCTTGACCCCATGCCCGCTTCGCGCCACCAAGTGCAAATGAGCGATGATGCACCCGATAGCCTGATTCCTTACGATGAAATCGTGCAGGAAGCCCTGCGCGCCGTTGTGGGCCGGGTGCTGGGAGAGGTCGTCAAGGGCGGCCTGCCCGGTGAACATCATTTCTACACCACCTTCAAGACCCGCGCACCCGGCGTCGATATCCCCGATCATCTGATCGCAAGATTCCCGGACGAGATGACGATTGTCATCCAGAACCGCTATTGGGACCTGAAAGTCGACAAGGACCGGTTCGAGGTCGGCCTGAGTTTCAACCAGATCAGCTCGATGCTGCATATCCCGTTTGCGGCGATTACCTCGTTCGTCGATCCGGCGGTGGACTTTGCTTTGCAATTTCAGGTTGATGAGGTCGAGGGCGATTTGAACGGGCACGATCCGGCCGAGAATGATGGCGAAACCGAAACCGTCAAACCGGTTGACGATGGTTCCAACGTGGTGACGGTGGACTTCGGCAAGAAAAAGTGAGCGGAACCCGCACCGAAACCGACTCTCTGGGCGAGATTGAAGTGCCCGCTGATGCTTATTGGGGCGCCCAGACACAGCGCAGCATCGAGAATTTTCCCTTTCCCCGACAGGAACGCATGCCGATCCGGCTGATTCACGCGCTGGCCGCCGTCAAACAGGCTGCCGCGCGAGTCAACGGCATCCACGGTCTGGACCCGGAGATCGCAGCGGGGATTGAAAAAGCGGCAAACGCCGTGCGAACCGGTGCCTATGACAACCAGTTTCCTTTGAGCATCTGGCAGACCGGCTCGGGCACCCAGACGAACATGAATGTCAACGAAGTGATCGCCGGCGTCGCCAATGAGGCGATCTATGGCACCCGCGGCGGCAAATACCCGGTCCATCCCAATGACCATGTCAATCGCGGGCAATCGTCGAATGACAGTTTCCCGACCGCGATGCACGTCGCGGCAGCGCGGGCGCTGGAGGTCGAGCTGTTCCCGGCGCTGGAACAATTGCACGATGCGCTGGCGGAAAAGGCGCAGCAGTGGAAGTCTATCGTCAAGATCGGTCGTACCCATCTGCAGGACGCCACACCGCTCACTCTCGGGCAGGAATTTTCGGGCTATGCGGCGCAACTGGTGGCGGCGCGCGACCGGATCGAAACCGTATTGCCCCGGCTGCACCGGCTGGCGCAGGGCGGCACGGCAGTCGGCACCGGCCTCAACGCGCCGGAGAATTTTGGCGAGCATATCGCCAAGGAGCTCTCCAAGATCACCGGCCTCAAATTCACCTCGGCATCCAATAAATTCGCCGAACTGGCGGCGCATGACACGATGGTGGAATTGTCCGGCGCGCTAAATACACTGGCGGTGTCCGTGACCAAGATCGCCAATGATATTCGCCTGCTCGGCTCCGGGCCGCGATCTGGGCTCGGCGAGCTCGACCTGCCGGCCAATGAACCAGGCAGTTCGATCATGCCGGGCAAGGTCAATCCGACCCAGTGCGAAATGCTGACCATGGTCGCCGCGCAAGTGATCGGCAATCATCAGGCGGTGACCGTCGGCGGCCTGCAGGGACATCTGGAACTCAATGTATTCAAGCCGCTGATCGGGGCCAATGTGCTGCGCTCGATTGAGATCATGTCGATTGGCATGTCCAGTTTTGCAGAACGCTGCGTCGAAGGTCTGGAAGCCAATGAAGCGCGGATTAAGGAGCTGGTCGACAATTCGTTGATGCTGGTGACCGCGCTCGCCTCGGTGATTGGCTATGACAAATCGGCCACCATCGCCAAACACGCCCATGCCACTGGCCAAACGTTGCGTGCCGCCGCGCTGGAGCTCGGCCTGGTTGACGCAAAAACCTACGATAGCCATGTTAGACCTGAGAATATGGTCGGCGACGATCGCTGATCCGGGAACAAGAACGCTATGTCGATAGTCAGAAATCTTTTCACCACGATGGTCGGTTACGAAGCACGCAAACACACCAGCGGCCATGGGCTACGGAATTTCGGCCTCGGCATAATCGCCGCCCGCATCGCGACCCACTCGGTACCCGGCGCGCTTCTGGTGGGTGGGGCATTGATCGCCAAGAAAATTTATGATGACTCGAAAGACGGCAGAGCCGTCCCCGCATCCGAAGCGGTCATCGAGATTGAAGGTCGGCCGGTTCCGGAAGACAGCGACCCCGTTGTCGAACCGCCGGTATTACGGCTTCCCGGTTAGCCAGTAGCCGGTACCGGCGGCCTGCCAATCTTTCACCGCTTCGATCGGTACGGTCAGCATCAGGATGTTGAGCGCTAGATTGTCGCGGATCATATAGCCGGTAAAAAGTTCGAAGATCAGGGCAATCGTCAGCGTCACCTTCCATGGCAGACGCGAGGCGAGGAAAAAACCGAATATCATCCAGGCAATATCGGCCATCGAATTGATGATGCTGTCACCTTCATAGCCATAGGAAATGGTTGCTTCGCGATAGCGGCCGATGATCACCGGCGAATTTTCCAACACTTCCCAGGCGCCCTCGATCAAAATCGACAGGCACAGGATCACGCCGAGCGGCAACAGCTTGGGGAAGCGCTTGCGCAAGAGATTGCCGATTCCGAAAAAGATGAACCCGTGGATAATATGACTCATCGAATACCAGTCGACGAGATGCTGGCTGTTTTCCGAAGATTGCACAATTCCGTGCCAAAGCTTGACGGTACCGCAGGAGCAGATCGCAGGCCGCCCCATGGCAAGCAGGATCAGCGCAAAACCAGCAAACAATAAAAGGGCGCAAAGCCCGCTATATTTGCTAATCCTAAGCGGCCAAGCCATATTGATTTCCCTCTCCAAAAAATGGATTGAGAACAGCTTATCCTTCCAATTGCAATATTGATTGTTACTGACATTGCTGTAAGCTCCGCCAAAGCCGCGACCGATAAGCGGCACAGGAGAGCATATTGGCAACCACCGCGCAATCGGGGCGAGAGCCCCGCAAATTCTACGGCTGGACCAATGTCGGCCTGCTCTTCTTCCTGCAATTCGCCGCTTCCGGCTTTGTCTATTTTGCTTATTCCGTGGTTTTCCCGGTGATGGTCGAGACCATGGCATGGAACCGCGGTACGGCATCGCTGGCGCAGTCAATCGCGCTGATGATGCTCGGCCTGGCCTATCCGTTGACCGGCTTTCTGCTCAGCCGATATGGCGTCCGCCGGACGGTCACCATCGGGCTGCTGGTCATGCTTTCCGGACTGCTGTTGCTGGTTTCCGTCGTTACCGAAATCTGGCAGTGGATCATGATCTGGGGTGGCGTCATGGGCCTGTCCTTTGCCCTGACCGGCCCGATCTGCTCGCAAACCGCGATGATCAGCTGGTTCAGCATCAAAAGGTCAACGACGATCGGAATTGTCATGACTGGTGGCGCTTTGGGTGGTGCCTTGGCGCAACCGATACTGGCGACCATGATGGACCAGTTAGACAGCTGGCGTGCGGCCTGGCTGATTGCCGCTGCCATGGTCACTGTGGCCCTGATCGCCGCGCAATTTATCATCAATCGGCCGCAGGATATCGGTCAATTTCCCGACGATGTCGATCCGGGCTTGGCGGCTCAGGGCCCGCTCGGCCAAAACTTGCGCCCCAAAACCCATCGTACCGGCCATGACTGGACGATGAAGCAGGTCATCCGGACCCCGACGCTTTATCTCCTGATGCTGGTCACGCTCGGCTATCTGGGCACCTTCTTTTTCCTGCTGAACCACGGGGTTCTCCACCTTACCGACAACGGAC
>JAGXGT010000131.1 GCA_024636595.1 Sphingomonadales bacterium
AACCAGCTGGAGCAATTGCGTCAGAGGATCATTGCGCATCATCACCTTGAACCGATGAACGCCGAAGAAATTGAGCCCTATGTCACCCATCGGCTGTCCAAAAGCGGCTGGTCCGGGCGGCCCAAAATCACCGCGAGCGTGTTTCGCGTGCTCTATGCAGAAACCGATGGCGTTCCCCGCAAGATCAATGCGCTGATGAGCCGGATTTTGTTGATGGGATCGATCGAGCATGCCGAAACGATCGACCAGGCGATGGTTGAAAGGGTGCTCGCCGATTTGAAGGGCGAGGACGTAGAAATTGCTGCGCCACCGACCGCTTCAACCGAACCAGAAAACCCGCTGTGGGAAAAGCCCAAACGGGATTATGAACTGGCGGCTGAACGGGCGCCTGAAGCGCCGGCGCAACCGTCGGAATCGCGAGCGGAACCAACTTCGGCGCAGGAACATGAAATCGTAAATCTGCATGTTCCGGAAGCGCCACCACAAGCATGGCAACCCGAACAAAAGTTTAGCGAAGCACCAACCGCCACATATGCTGAGGCTGAGCAAGGTGTGGTGTCTGCGCCGCCCGCAGACAAAGCGACTGCGGAGCGGGTCGATATCATGGCCGAGCGGCTGACGGCACTGGAAAACAGGATGAATGGTCAGGAAGAAAATCTGCACCGCGTCTTGACCATGCTCATAGAATGGGTCGAGAATGATGTCCGGAGCAAGGAAAGCTATATCAATGCAGGACGCGCGGCCTGAAACTTTCGTCACGGCGAGAAAAGCGGATGCTTTGCTCAACGCCATGTCTGTCGATATCGAGGACTGGTTTCAGGTGGGAGCCTTTGAGACGGTCATTGATCGTGCCGACTGGGATCAGCTCGAGCATCGGGTAGAGCGCAACACCAATGATGTGCTGTCGCTATTCGACGAAGCGGGGATCAAGGCGACCTTTTTCATCCTCGGTTGGGTGGCCGAGCGCTATCCGCAATTGATGCAGAAAATCGCCGCAGCTGGCCATGAAATCGCCAATCATGGCTATGATCATGCCAGGGTCTTCACACTGTCGCCTGATCAGTTTCGGGCGGACCTGGATCGCAGCCGGAAAATCCTTGAAGACACCTCCGGTCAAAGCGTCACGGGATATCGGGCGCCGAGCTTCTCGATCGATCAGCGGGCGCCATGGGCGCACGCGATACTGGCCGAGCAGGGCTATGCTTATTCCTCCAGCGTCGCACCGATTCATCATGATCATTATGGTTGGGCAGGATCACCGAGATTTGCCTGGAAGCCGGTGGATCAATCCGATTTCATTGAGCTGCCGGTGACGACTGTGAAGCTGGGCAACAAGGTGCTGGCTGCTGGCGGAGGCGGATTCTTCCGGCTCTTGCCTTATCCGTTATACGAGCGATCCATTCGAAAAATGCAGCGCGATGACGGCCATGGCGCGATATTTTATTTTCATCCATGGGAGATCGATCCCGAGCAACCACGCGTCAGCAATGCGCCGATCCGGTCCAAACTGCGGCACTATACGAATTTGAAAGTGATGCGCGCGAAATTGCTCCGGGCCGGTCAGGATTTTCAATGGGGCAGAGTCGATGAACTGGCGGCGCTGGAAGCGGGGTTGATGGAATGAATATGGCGTTCAAGCCCAAAGTCATGACTGTTCGCGTGCTCGAGCGGCCCGAGGCGAATGAAATCGCTCGGATCGAAGCATTCGTTGCCGCCGCCGCATCGGAAGGCACGGCCTTTCATCGGCCCGCATGGGTGCTGTCAGTCAGTAAGGCCTGGGGTCATGAATGGCGGTTTTTGCTGGCGGAAGATGGTGATGGAATATTGCAAGGCATACTCCCGCTCAACCTGATCCATTCCCCATTATTTGGCCGGGCTCTGGTTTCCTCGGGATTTGCCGTCGGCGGCGGAATATTGGCGAACAATGATCAAGCGATACAATTGCTCGCCGACGAAGCGTGGCGCTTCGCGGAGCGGAATAGTTTCCCGTCCGTTGAATTACGCGGCGGGCCAGTACCCGATCGTCGCTGGCAGCATGTTGATGGCGTCTATGCCGGATTTGTCAAACCATTGGCCGAGGACGACGAAAGTCAGCTGTTGGATATTCCTAGAAAGCAGCGGGCAGAGGTACGCAAGGGATTGAAGAATGAATTGACAGTGCGCGTCGGAACGCAGCCGGAAGACCGGGAAGACCATTATGCGGTCTATGCCGAAAGCGTCCGTAATTTAGGTACGCCCGTATTCCCCAAGGCCCTGTTCGATGAAGTGCTCGATGGATTTGGTGAGAATGCAGATATTCTGACAGTGCTGCACGAAGATCATCCGGTCGCCAGTGTTCTCAGTATCTATCATCAACAAGCAGTGATGCCATATTGGGGCGGCGGTACATGGGATGCGCGGCGGCTTCGGGCGAATGATATCATGTATTATGCGTTGATGAATCACGCCAGGGAGAGGGGATACACATCTTTTGATTTTGGTCGTTCCAAAATTGGCACCGGCGCATTTTCGTTCAAAAAGAACTGGGGCTTCGAGCCGCAGCCGCTGTCCTATGGAACGCGGACAATCGATGGTGGAGAAGCGCGAGACGTCAATCCGATGAGTCCCAAATATCGCGCTCAGGTAGCGCTGTGGCAGCGACTGCCCTTGCCGGTGGCGAACAGACTGGGTCCCATGATCGCCAAGGGACTCGGTTGATGGGTGAAATTTTGTTCCTGGCGCACCGCGTCCCCTGGCCGCCCAATCGCGGCGACAAGATCCGGTCGCATCATTTTCTGCAGAAGCTGATGGACTGCGCGCCGGTCCACGTCGCCTGTTTCGCCGAGGACGAGAGCGAAAGGCAGCTGGGCTGGGAACGCAAAGCGGAGCTGGCATCTTGCGAAATCGTGTTGCGGACAAAGCCGCAATGGCTGGGCGGGATCGAAGCCATCGTTACCGGCAAACCGGTTTCGCTGACATGCTTCGACAGTTCCGAAATCCGGGACTATGTCGCGCGCGTCATCGCCACGCGACCGATTGATTGCATCTTCATATTCTCCGGACAGATGGCGCAGTTCATCCCGGCGGATTTTGACGGTCGCGTCGTGATGGACTTTGGCGATGTCGATAGCGCCAAATTTGAAAGCTATGCCGAAGACGGTTCGGGGCCAATGGCCAAGGTCAATCGAAGGGAAGGGCGTTTGCTGAAAACGTTCGAGAAAGATATTGCCGGACGAGCCGACCAGAGTCTGTTTGTCAGCGAAGCAGAGGCGAGGTTGTTCCGTGCGCGTTCGGGACTGACGGATGACAGCGTCAAGGCTATGAGCAACGGGATTGATCTGGACTTTTACGACGCATCGGGTGTGAAGCCCGCAGAGCTTGAAAATTCCGGACCGCTGATCCTGTTCACCGGTCAGATGGACTATCAGCCGAATGTCCAGGCTGTGCAGAGCTTCAGCACCCAGGTGATGCCGGATATTATTGCGCGCCATCCTGACGCACGCTTTGTCATTGTCGGGCGCGCACCCGTGGACAAGGTCAAGCAGCTCGATGGTAAGAATGGCACGATGGTCATTGGAAGTGTCGATGATATTCGCAGCTGGATCATCGCTGCCGATGTGGTGGTTGCTCCGTTGCGGATTGCTCGCGGTATCCAGAACAAGGTGCTCGAGGCGATGGCAATGGCGAAGCCAGTGGTTGCATCGGCATGTGCCGCCGAAGGGATAAACGCAATCGATGGCGAGCATTTTCTGATTGCCGCATCGGTAAAGGAAGAAGCGCGGCTGGTCTGCGAATTGCTCGACAATCCACAGCGAGCCAAGCGGCTGGGCAAGCAGGCCCGGCACCTGATCCATGCGCAATATTCATGGGCAACGCAGCTCGCTGGACTGCCGGCCTTGTGCGGATTGGCGGAACCGATGATAGCGGAGGCAGCAGCATGACGAGCGCGGCGGCGGATCAGATCGCAAGCAGGTCGCAGCCTGCTGTTTCTCCCTCGCTCTGGGCGACCCATCTGAAATGGCTGGGGTTTGCCAGTCTGGCCATCCTGGCTGTCTTCTGGCGAGACGCCGCAGATATGGTGCGGACCTGGTGGACGATTTCGACCTATAATCACTGCCTGCTGATCGTGCCGATCCTTTACTGGCTAGTGCACCAGCGGCGGGATGAACTGGCGAAACTGACACCGGAAATATGGTTGCCGGGATTGTTTTTGACCAGCGTCGCGTCGCTCGGATGGTTGCTTGGCGAAGCGGCTGGCGTAGCCTTTGCGCGCCAGCTCGGCCTGCTGATGATGCTGCAGGGTGCAGTGGTGACATTGCTCGGACCGACGGTCACGCGCGGGCTGATCTTCCCGCTGGGGTTCAGCTTTTTCCTGGTCCCGTTTGGCGAGGCATTCGTGCCATTCCTGCAAATGGTCACCGCCAAATTGTCGATGGTATTTCTCGGTTGGGCCGATATCCCGGCCTTTATCGACGGGATTTTCATATCGACGCCGACCGGCTATTTCAAAGTGGCCGAGGCCTGTTCCGGGATCAAATTCCTGATCGCGATGCTCGCTTATGGCGCACTGGTCAGCAATGTCTGTTTCCAGAGCTGGAACCGCCGGATATTGTTCATGGCCGCAGCGGTGATTGTGCCGGTCATCGCCAATGGCATCCGCGCCTTTGGCACCATCTATATCGCCCATCACACGACGCTCGATTTTGCCGCCGGCTTTGATCATATCTTCTACGGCTGGTTCTTCTTCGCCTTCGTACTGATCCTGGTCATGGCCATTGGCTGGCCTTTTTTTGATCGCAGCATCGATGATCCTATGATTGATGGTGATCGCTTGCGCCGGAAGCAGACTATCCAGACAACCGCCCAAAAACCCGCGACAGTGATGGCCGCAATGGCCGCTATCGTTCTTGTTCCCGTACTCTGGACGTCGATACTGGCCGCTCAGACATCGCCGGTCCCGGACCGAATCGAACTGCCGGAAGTGTCCGGTTGGGAGATCGTCGACTATCAACCCCTTTACCCCTGGAAGCCGCAATTTGACGGTGCCAGTCATCAGCTTCTCGGGCGCTACCGCAATCGCGAGACCGGCGAGCAGGTCGATCTGTCGATCGCGGTATACGACCGTCAGGCAGAAGGTCGGGAAATGGTCGGCTATGGGCAGGGCGCTCTGGTTCCGGAATCGGGCTGGTCGCGCAATCGCGCTCTCGATGCGCCGGCAGGTGCGGATGCGATGGAATTGATCGCGCCCGGGCCAGTGGTGCGTGACGTGGTCTCTTTTTACCGGATCGGTGATACGCTCACGGGCAGCGCCACGGCGGTGAAGCTGGAGACGCTGAAGAGCAATATATTCGGCGGGCCGCAACAGGCCGTGGCGATATTGGTGTCGTCAGAGGCAAATGGCGACGAATCACCGCTCGATTCGATCAATGCCTTTCTCACTGATTTGGGACCAGTCGACAAATTGGCTGACGCGATGGCGGGGCTGCGCTAGGGCACACCCATGTGCGGCATTGCAGGTATTTTTCATTTGGAGACGGCCAAGCCGGTCGATCCCGATCGCCTGCGCAAGATGACCGACAGTCTGACGCATCGCGGGCCGGACGGATCCGGCATCTGGACCGCGCCGGGAGTCGGGCTTGGTCATCGGCGGCTTTCGATCATAGATCTGGAAGGTGGCGCGCAGCCGATGCTGACGTCCGACGAAGCACAGGTGCTGAGCTTTAATGGAGAAATCTACAATTTCCGCGAAGTGCGCGCGGAACTGGAGGGATTTGGCCACCAGTTTCTGACCAGTAGCGACAGCGAAGTCATTCTCTATGCTTGGCGGCAATGGGGCGTCGATTGCCTGAAACGGTTGAACGGCATGTTCGTGTTCGCGCTTTATGACCAGCGTAGCCGGACACTTTTTCTGGCCCGCGACCGGCTGGGCGTGAAGCCATTGTTTTACGCGCCGGTTTCTGACGGCAGCATATTGTTCGGTTCGGAACTGAAAGCGCTGATCGCCAATCCGCTGCTGCGTCGGGAGCCAAATCTGCGAGCTGTGGATGACTATCTCGCCTTTGGCTATGTGCCGGATCAGACATCGCTGCTTAATGGTGTCAAGAAACTGCCGGCCGGCCATTATTTGCTGCTCGAGCAGGGCAAGCCGGAGCCGGTACCCGTGCAATATTGGGATATGGATTTCAGTCAGCGGCACAAGGCTTCGGCGAGCGCGCTGGAGGAAGAACTGGTCGCGCTGCTCAAGCAGGCGGTCGGGTCGCGGATGGTCGCGGATGTGCCGCTCGGCGCGTTTCTCTCCGGGGGTGTCGACAGCAGCGCCGTTGTCGCCTTGATGGCCGAGCAAAGCCGCCGGCCGGTCAAGACCTGTTCGATCGGTTTTGACCAGCAGTCGCTCGACGAGACCGGCTATGCCCGGCAAGTGGCAGAGCGGTTCCAGACCGATCATCGACAACGGACCGTGGCGGCGGACGATTTTGGTCTGATCGACACGCTTGCCGATCATTTTGACGAACCTTTTGCCGATGCCTCAGCCCTGCCGACCTATCGGGTGTGCGAGTTGGCCCGTGAGACAGTCACAGTGGCGCTGTCCGGAGATGGCGCCGACGAGGCGATGGCGGGCTATCGGCGTCATGTCTTCCACCATGCCGAAGAGCGGGTGAGGGGGCTGTTGCCGCAATCCTTTCGTGGTCCGGCATTTGGCTGGCTGGGATCGGTCTATCCCAAAGC
>JAGXGT010000132.1 GCA_024636595.1 Sphingomonadales bacterium
GAACAGGCCGCAATGACTGGCGTGATCAAAAGGATGGCGCTAAGGGCGCGGAATATATGCATGAACTGACCTCTACAACGGAAAATCTTAACAGGACCAATATGGGGCCTCTCGCCCTCTATATCCACTGGCCGTTCTGCGTGTCCAAATGCCCGTATTGCGATTTCAACAGCCATGTTCGCGCGCAAGTGGATGTCGCGGCCTGGCAGGCGGCCCTGCTCGCCGATATGGCGCATGAGGCGGCGTTGACGCCGGACCGCAAGCTGTCGAGCATCTTCTTTGGCGGCGGCACGCCTTCGCTGATGCCGCCGGCGCTGGTCGAAGCGCTGATTGCAGCGGCGCACCGCCATTGGGGGTTTGCCGATAATATCGAGATTACGCTTGAGGCCAATCCTTCCTCGGTGGAGGCGGCGAATTTTCACGATCTTGCCAAGGCGGGCGTCAATCGGGTGTCGCTCGGGCTGCAATCGCTCGATGACCAGACGCTCCAGTTTCTCGGGCGCGCGCATGATGTCGACGAGGGCTTGGCCGCTCTCGACACCGCGCAACAGGCGTTTGAACGGGTCAGTTTTGACCTGATCTACGCGCGGCCCGGGCAGTCGCTGGCCGACTGGCAGGCGGAGCTGGATCGGGCGCTCGGCTTTGGCACGGGGCATCTGTCGCTCTATCAGTTGACCATCGAACCGGGCACGCGGTTCGAAACCCTGGTGCGGACCGGCGCACTGATCCCGGCCGATGATGACCATTGCGCCGATCTGTTCGAGCTGAATCGCAGCATCATGACCACCGCCGGCCTGCCCGCCTACGAGATCAGCAACCATGCCAGGCCCGGTCAGGAAAGCCGCCATAATCTGACCTATTGGCGCTATGAGGATTATATCGGCATCGGTCCCGGCGCGCACGGACGGCGGCGGCAAAGCGCGAGCGAGCGGCACAAGAAGCCGGAGAATTTTCTATCTGCCGTGGATCGCAACGGCAACGGCCTGAAGGTCGAGCAGCCGCTGTCGCCGGAGACGCGGGCGATGGAAGCGCTGATGATGGGGCTGCGGCTGGCGGAGGGTGTCAATTTGCAGGCGCTGGAAGATAAAACCGGGCTGACAGCGGCGCAGATGGTGGATCAGAAAGCCGTCGATCAGTTCTCCGAACTGGGCTTGCTCGATGCGGCAGCAGGGCGACTGACAATTTCGCCCAAGGGCATGCCGCTGCTTGACGCGCTCCTGCCAAAGATCATCGCAGACATCTGATAGCACACGCCATTTTCTATCGCTCAAGGGGCGTTGAATTCTATCGGCTTAACTGTCACAGTCTACGGAAATTCTGGGAGAGAAGCCGTGGGAATATTCAGCGTCATCAAGCGCGAGGTCAGTTTCACGCGTTCGCTCAAAAGCGTGATGGCACAGGTCAAGGATATTGACCCGGCCGCCCCGGTCCTGATCACCGACGATATCGAAGCCACGATTGCCGCCTATCCGGACAATGTCGCCTTCCATTTTGAAGGTGACACGATCACTTATGCCGAGTTTGAAGCGCGCGCCAACCGGATCGCCCACTGGGCGCTGTCGCAAGGTTATCGTGCCGGAGACACGGTTGCCCTGTTCATGGAAAACGCGCCCGATTTCGTCGCCACCTGGTTTGGCCTGTCCAAGGTCGGGATCGTCACCGCGCTGATCAACAGCAATCTGGAGGGCGCAGGCCTTGCCCATTGCCTGAATATCGTCGCGACCAAAGCGGTTATCACCACGGCCGATCTGGCACCGCGCGTGTCCGCCATTGCTGCCCAGCTCGAAGGATCGCCAACCCTGTGGGACTGGGATGGCGAAGTCGGTCAGAATCTCAACAGCGCACTCGCCGCATTGCCCGATGATCGCCCGGACCAGAGCCACCGCGCCCATCTGACCGGCCAGGACCTGTTCCTCTATGTCTATACATCGGGCACCACCGGCCTGCCCAAGGCGGCGCGCATTTCCCATGCCCGCGCCCGGCGCAGCTTCCGCATCGCCATTTCAACCTGTCCGCTGACGCCGGAGGATCGCATCTATGTCACCCTGCCGCTCTATCATGTCACCGGCGGCTTCATCGGTCAGGGCGGGGCCTTGCTCAGCGGCGCTTCGGTGATATTGCGGCGCAAATTTTCCGCCTCGCAATATTGGGATGACGCGGCCGATTACGGCGCGACGGTGATCGTCTATATTGGCGAGCTCTGCCGCTATCTGCTGAACCAGCCGGACCATCCCAAGCAAAGTGCAAACAAGGTCCGGGTCGGCATTGGCAATGGTCTGCGCGCCGATATCTGGCAGCAATTTGTCGACCGCTTTCAGGTGCCCAAGCTGCTCGAAATCTATGGCTCGACAGAGGGCAATATTTTCCTGATGAATTTCGATGGCAAGATTGGTGCCGTCGGCCGGATTCCGAAATATCTGGAGAAACAGTTCGGCGATACCAGGATCGTCAAATTCGATATTGCCGAGGAACAGCCAGTAAGGGGTGAGGACGGCTTCTGCATCAAGGCGGACTGGGACGAGCCGGGAGAGCTGATCGGGCGAATTTTCAAGGACAGCCCGTCCGATTTTTCCGGCTATCAGGACAAGAAGGCAACCGAGAAGAAAATCCTGCGCGACGTGTTTGAAAAAGGCGACGCCTGGTTCCGCTCCGGCGACCTGATGAGCCGCGACCGCTCCGGCTATATCTATTTCAAGGACCGGATCGGCGATACGTTCCGCTGGAAGGGCGAGAATGTCGCGACCAACGAAGTCTCTGAAATACTCTCGCAATATCCCGGGATCAAGACCGCCAATGTCTATGGCGTCGAAGTCCCCGGGACCGACGGCCGCGCGGGCATGGCTTCGCTGACCGTAGCGGACGAATTCGACATAGCGGGACTGCGCGCTTTTCTGGCCACGGAAATGCCGCATTATGCGGTGCCCCTGTTCATCCGGATCGAACCGGAAGCACAGACCACCGGCACGTTCAAATATCGCAAGGTCGAGCTGGTCCAGGAGGGCTTTGATGTCGCCAAAATCAGCGATCCGATCTGGTTCTGTAAACCGGATGCGGAGGGTTATGAAGCGCTGACCGTGGCGGAACATGCGAAGATATTGTCGGGCGAATACCGGTTGTAGAGCGCGAGCTCCGCACTTGATGCGGAGTTTTTCGGCCATTCAGGTTCTTGCCTCCAGAGCTCCGCATCGAGTGCGGAGCACATTGCCTGTATCCTCTCCCCTTAAGGGAGAGGAAAGTTGGACTTCGACTCGCGACCTGCTAGATTCCTCCGATGGACAGCGCCAGCGCCCTCATCAGCACCTTCACCGCCTATCTCCGCGACGACCGGCGGCGGTCGGCGCATACGGTGCGCGCCTATGGCATCACCGCCGAGCGTTTCTGTGCGTTCCTGATGGAGCATATCGGCGGCGGCGTTGAGGCGGCGGAGATAAAAGCGCTCAAGCAGGCAGATATCCGCTCCTATCTTGCCTATCGGCGCGGAGACGGCCTGACCAACAATAGTGCGGCGCGGGAATTGTCGGCGCTCAGGGCGTTTCTGAAATTTGTCGGCGGCGACGAGGCGCAGATTCCGAAGATCAGGGGCCCCAAGGTCAAGCGCGGCGTCCCGCGACCCGCTTCGCCGGACGATATATTGGCGCTGGCCGGGGATGCGCAGGACAGCGCCAGCGAGGACTGGATCGGTGCACGGGACTGGGCGGTGCTGCTATTGCTCTATGGCTCAGGGCTGCGGATCAGCGAGGCGCTCGATCTGACCGGCGACGCCCTGCCCCTGTCCGACACTTTGCGGGTGACCGGCAAGCGCAACAAGACCCGGATCGTGCCGCTGCTGCCGCAGGTGCGCAAGGCGATTGAACATTATATCGATCTCTGCCCCTATCCGATTGCCCAGGATTTCGCGCGCTGCAAGAATGACAAGATCAGCGGCTCGCCGCTGTTCCGCGGCAAGCGCGGCGGGCCGCTGTCGCCCAATCTGATCCGCCGCGTGGTGCAACAGGCGCGGACCAGGCTCGGCATCGCCGACACCACCACACCGCATGCCTTGCGGCACAGCTTTGCCACGCATCTGCTGGCGGGCGGCGCGGATTTGCGGAGTTTGCAGGAGTTATTGGGGCATGCGAGCCTGAGTTCGACACAGGTCTATACGGCGGTCGATGCAGCGCATTTGCTGGATGTCTATCAGAATGCGCATCCTCGAGCGGGGTAGTCGAAGAGCTACATTGCTCTATCATTGAGACCATATTGTTTCAGTAGCTAGATAATCCCAATTGACCGTTCTAACTTTAATATCTCCAGACCAGTCCAAAGAATACCGGTATCGACCTGCCTCTACCTCGAGTCAACCACCTGCAAGGTTACTGTCTTCGCACATCTGCAACATCATCCGACTTCCGACCTCAGGCCAAATTTCCATACCTGAGCCGATCGCCTCAAATTCGGCCCTTTGATCATCTGTCATCGCAGAAATCTGGGTTACCATTACGCTTGACGAAAGTTCCAGCATCGGCTCGCCAATCTCGTGGTATACATGTCCCCTCGCGTTTTTTACGACGACGTTCTTAATTCGCTCCATATCAGGCTGAAGAATGAAAGGCTCTAGATTGTTAAATAGAGGTAACTGGCCGCTGGCATCTGCTTTCAACAACCTGACAATATGACGATTGCTTCTCAATATGTTCCATGAATCAGGAAAAAACTCACGATCTGGATAGAGACTTCCTGCCCGAAGGGCGTGCAAACAACAGAGCAAATATGCTTCATCCTCTGAAAAGCCAGAATTGCAGGCCTTGCAAACTAAGATTTGGGGTAAGTACCCATCAGAATGGTCCGGCTTACGATCAAATATCGCGCCTCTTTCCCGTATATGTTTGGATAATAACGACTTCGTTGGAACATGATCACGATTAGCAGCAACATCGACGATTTGATCGCCACAATATACACACCATGCCTTCTGTCGGTCATCACTGTAGTCTTCAACAAAGTCCATTGAGACTCCTTAATGCAACCCCTCCGCACCCCAATAGCATCCTAGATCATCCCTGATCATTGAGGCCACCGTTTTTCTTAGTCAGCGATCAACCTCACCCCTCCCGAGGTCGCCAGAAAATAATCCGCCACACATAGACCACCACAATCAACGCGATCACGCCAACCGACACCGGCCCCAGATAATCCTCGATATGGTCGACATTCTGCTGCAGCTGATACCCCGCATAAACCAGCGCGCTATTCCAGACCGTCGCGCCGGCGCTGGTAGCGAGGATGAAGCGTTTGTGGGACATGCCGAACAGGCCGGCGGGCACCGAAATCAGCGTGCGGATATTGGGAATGAAGCGGGCAAAAAACACCACCCATTCGCCGTGATTGTCAAAAATCCGGTCGATCTTGTTGACCGTGGCGATATCCAGCGTCAGCCAGCGGCCATGGCGGCGGACATAGCCGCGCAAGTCGTCCTCGTCCCAGTGGCGGCCGATCATGAACCAGACATAATTGCCGATCACCGAGCCGATCGTGCCGACCAGCACCAGCGCCACCGGGTGGAAGGTCCCCTGCCCCACGCCGACGCCGCCCAGGCCCATGATCAGCTCGGACGGGATTGGCGGAAAGACATTTTCCAGCGCCATCAGAAAGCCGATCGCCCAATAGCCGCCTTGCGCGATCAGGTCGGTGATCCAGCTGTTCACCGTGCACGGCCCGCCGCGCGATTATTGGTCGGCAAGACGCAGCTCGATTGCATCCCAGATCATCCCCGGCGTATCGGTGCCGTTGAAATTGTCGATTGCGACAATCCCGGTCGGTGAGGTCACATTGATTTCGGTCAGCCATTTGCCGCCGATGACATCGATGCCGACAAAGATCAGCCCGAGCCGTTTCAGGTCCGGTCCCATCGC
>JAGXGT010000133.1 GCA_024636595.1 Sphingomonadales bacterium
CTTCGAATCCGCTGGCGCGCATACGATGGGCGGCCCGACCGGTACCATCACCCGCATTCGTGCCTCCAACCGGCCGCTTTCTGAAATTCCGGCTGAAGTTCCATCCAAGGAGGACCAGCGATGACCGAATTCATCAACCAACTCGCCTTTGGCTGGTATCCTTATTTGGCCGTAACCGTGCTGGTCGTCGGCAGTGTCCTGCGGTTCGATGCGAGCCAATATAGCTGGCGTTCGCAATCAAGCCAGTTCCTACGCCGCAAGCAGATGGCGTGGGGATCGAACCTGTTCCACATGGGTGTTCTGGTGCTGCTGGGCGGACATTTCGTCGGTCTGCTGACTCCGATCGGCGTATTCGACCTTGTCGGAATCAGCCACGGATTCAAGCAGACTGTGGCTGTCGTCTTGGGAGGGATTGCGGGTTTGATGGCCTTCATAGGATGTAGCCTGTTGCTTCATCGGCGGCTGTTCGATGCGCGCATCCGTCACAGTTCTTCATTCGGCGATATTGCAGTTCTGGTTTTGCTATGGGCGCAGATCACGATGGGCCTTGCGACGACGTATTGGACCATCGAGCATCTCGATGGCAGTGAAATGGTCCGCTTCATGAGCTGGGCGAACGGAATCCTTACACTCAACCCCGCAGCGCCGGACTATATCAGCGATGTCGCGCTGGTGTATAAATTGCACATCATTCTGGGACTGACTTTGTTCCTGATCACACCTTTCACCCGGTTGGTGCACATCTGGAGCGCACCGATCTGGTTCCTACTGCGGCCGGGCTATCAAATCGTCCGTTCGCGTCGCTCGCGCAAAGGGCGCACTGCGACAATTCCGCGCGGAGATACCACAACCGGTTCTTCCACCAGCACCGCCAATTTGCGCCAAGCCATGGGTGAGGAGAAACCGATATGAGAAAACTGGATGTCATCAATATTAATGCGGATGAGAGCCGACCCACACCGGTCATGCCGAGCGCCTGCGAGACTTCAGGCTGTGCGGGGCCGGAGCCGGAACCTTCCGAACCAATCATCATTGGCGGCGAAGTCCGCGTCGGTGGAGAGGTAATCGAAGAGGAAGCGATTGCTCGCGAGATGCAACACCATCCAGCGGCCTCTGCGGATGAAGCATGGCTGTCCGCAGCGCGCGCGCTGGCGGTCCGCGAGCTGTTATGGCGTGAGGCGAACGAGCCTGAGGGCGACCCGGAGGAGGCGATTCAGGCGCTGCTCGAACGCGCGGTCCAAGCGGAGATACCAGAAGAGCAAGAGCTACAACGGCTTTATGATGCCGACCCGGCCAAGTTCTCTGCCCCGGAACTGACCGAAGCTGCGCATATTTTGATCGAGCCCGAAGAAGACAATAAAGGCGGATGGCAGCGGGCGGAGCAACTCGCCGCAGCCCTGATCGAAAGCATCGCGGGCGAACAGGCGGGATTTGCCGCCGCCGCGCGCACGCACTCCGGGTGCGCTTCGGCCCGCCAGGATGGTTCGCTGGGTCAGGTTAGGTTTGGTGAACTAGCACCTGATATCGAAGCGGCCTTGAATGCGCTGGGCAAGGGAGAGATGTCAGCCGTTCCTCTAAGATCGCGCCACGGCTATCATATCCTAAAGGTGCATCACCGCATTCCTGGGAAGCAGCTACCCTTTGAGGCGGTCAAGAGCCGGATCGCCGATATGCTGGAGGCCCGCAGTTGGACGATGTCTGCCGCGCGCTACATCGGCACATTGGCCGAAAAACACGGTGTGGAAGGTATCGATTTGACTGAAGCGTCACCATGATGCTGGGCGATCTCCTCGCGGCCGCGCGCAACTCTGAAGCGGTACTCGAGCGCTGGCTCGGCGCTCGGGAGGACGACGTGCTAGAACAATGCCTCGCTTCGGCGGAGGAGGATCGGCAATCTCTCAACCGCTGGCTTGCAGGTTCCGTTTCTTGGTTCGAACGCCATGCATCAAGCGATGACTGGGCGAGCCTGACTTCACGCATGATGGCAAGCGACGCCCCTGGTCAGAATTGTCTGATGGCAATCATCGAACAGCGGCTGGCGCACAGGAATTGCTCGGCTCGTGGGCTAAGCATTGCAGAGGAGATGGAGCAATGACCGACGACAATGGACAGAAGCCTTCGGGCGGCAAGCTGAATCCGGAATTGCGGGAACGTAGCGATACCACACATGATACCAGCCCAACCGCTTCACCGCTTAGCAAAACCGGCGCAAAAGAGGGCAATCAGGGCGAAGGCTGGTCGGCGCTGTGGCTCGTTGCGACGGTGATTTCAATTGCTGTGGCGCTTTATCTAATTTTGTAAATGCGAGAATGAGTAATCGTGGAGGTGGCCAACGTTCAGCACCATCGTGACACTTTCAAGCTCCAGCCCAAGCTCTGCCCAGCCGCGGATATCACGGTCACTCCACAAAGAAGTGGCCGGCTTGGTCTGCACTACTAACGTGCTGCAGCCGCGCGCTTCTGCTTCAGTCGTTAACGCTGAGCAGAGTACCCGCTTTACGGTGCCACCCTCACCCAGTTCGAATGCGGCCATAGCTTCCACGATCAGACTATTTTCGTGTCGTAATGTGCTGCCACTGCGGAACGAAGCGGCGCCGTAAATCCGCGCGGCTTGGTCAACCACCACCATGACATGGCCGCCACGGCGCTTTAAAAGTCTGCCATATGCCGCCCAGCGCTGCGGGGTAATACCCGATACTGTGCGGATCAACGGATAAACTTCATCCAGCCGATCATTCGCAAGCAGATCGCTTGTCAGTTGCGTCATGACTCTCCATCCGGCTCCCGACATGCTCTAATTGTCGTAAAGTAAGAGCCAGCGATGGTTGCGCATTGAGATAAATCATTTCTGCGTTTAAGCTCTCTGCGGACACTCAGCCCAAGGAAAAATAGTGCATAAGCCGCTTGAGCCGCCAGTTTCAATTCCGGCGGATCATCCCTGCACGGACTGCCCGGTGCGACCGGTTGCTTTTTGCCGCCGCTTGCAGGCAGATGCGCTGTTGGCTCTGCGCTCGCGCGGAAGGCCTGTCCATCTGTGTCCTGGGCAGCCCTTGTTTTTTGAAGGCGACGCGGCGGACCGGGTATTTATGCTAACCCAAGGTGCGATAAAACTTTACGCACTCCTTGGCGATGGGCGCCGTCAAATGACGGGCTTCATGTTTCCGGGCGATTTTCTGGGCATATCCGTCGAAGATCGATTTGCTTTTTCTGCAGAAGCGCTGGTGTCTGCGGAGCTTTTTGCGTTTTCTCGCAGTAGTTTTGTCGAGTTTTGCGACGAGCATCCACAAGTTGAGCGTGAACTCTATCATCTTGCAGCGCATGAATTGGCAGCGGCGCAGCAGCAGATGGTTCTGCTCGGTCGCAAGAATGCAGCAGAACGACTCGCCAGCTTTTTTCTCATGCTGCTTGACCGCGCAGAACGCGGTAGCGGACAGGAAGAATACGCGGTTTCTCTACCGATGTCCCGCCTCGACATTGGCGATTACCTTGGGCTGACCAAAGAAACCGTTAGCCGGATGATCGCCCATTTGCGCGACCGCAAATTGATCAGACTCATTAATCAGGATCGAGTCGAATTGTTGGATCGTCAGGCCTTAGACGATTTGGCCGCTGGTTTCGGTGAAGACTGAGTATCAGAGGCCCTGGTCAGAATGACCAGTTGGCCTCGATCCACATCTTGCTCGTATCGACGCCAAACATATTGGCCTCATATCGCGCAAGTTTTGCCAGCAGGCCGACATCGCCCAGCTTGAAGCCTGCCGACGCGTCCCATTCATGGCCGTACTCGATCCCACCTATATCGCTATCGAACTGGTGATACGCCAGATTGAGATTGAGACCTGCCAGCGCTGTTTCGGACCCGAAGCTATATTTCAGCTTCGCATATTTATCCTCCACCCCCCCTGCCGGAGTGGTCAGGAAGAGATCGGCCCAGCCATTAAACTTGTGCAGCGTCGCCAGCGCTGTTTGCAGCGCTGTTCCATTATCGCTGCCCAGTTTCTCCCAGCCCGCCGTCACACCGAATCCGGCGACTTCGCTCCCTGCTTCGACCAGCCAGTAATCCGCAGCATAATCGTTAGGATTGCTGCCCAGATCGGATTGACGCGCATAGCTGGCCTTTACGTTTAGTTTGGCAGTTTCGCCAAGCGGGACCGCGCCGGAAAGTAGCAGGCCATAACTCTGGCTGCTGTTCGTCAACAAGAACGGCTCTTCGTAATCAACCAGATAGGCAAAGGCCTTCGCATTGATCGGCCCCAGCTTCGTGCCTGCTCCGGCAAACACAAAATCCCCACCGAGCGCCGTGCGCGGCCCGGCATCACTGCCGAAAATCGTGCGCTGGCTGTTCGAATAGGTCAGGTCGAGCGTTGCATCGCCCAGCTTCGCTTCGCCGCGGATTGCATCGAAAGTCTGTTCGTTCTGCCGCCAGCCAACTGAGCCGACCCAGCGTTGATCGTCGAGATTAATCCTTTGGCGTCCGGCGGTCACGCCGCTCTCGTCCTGCTTATAGGCGATTTGCAGGCGATTGAGCTCGATATTCTCGGGATCTGCGACGACCGAATATTGTGGCCGCCGCTGGGCATCTACGACTGGAAAGGGAAAGGCATTGTAGGAATTGATGAGCGCCAACGTGGCCTCGCCCTCGACAAGAAACGAGAAGTCCCCCGATCTTCCTTCGACGCCTGCCCTTGCACGCGCAGTAACGGCATCAGCGTCAGATGCGGGCTGATCCACACCTTCATAACGCAGCCGTAATTCGGCGATTGGCTTAAGCGAGAATTCGTCCATTGATTCTTCTTCAGCCGCCAGGGCGGTGCTGGAAAGCAAAGCCCCCATAGCGGCGGTAATTAGGATGCGATATCGCGTTTGCATGGATGGAACGCCTTTTCACGCTTGGGAATACCCCAGCGATAGCCGCGCGTTATTTCCTAGAGATGAGCCAGATCATTAGGTCGCGATTTCCTTATCGAATTTGCCTCATTGTAACCTGTACTGGCATCTTCCATTGTAGGGTGATGATCGATCCACCAGACAACCGAAACGATACCCGCCCCTTCGTGCTTGTGCTGGCTGGTGGTGAGGGGAGCCGGATGGGGGGCGCAAAGCCGCAGCGCGAACTTGGCGGAATGCGCCTAATCGACCGGGCCTTGGTCCAAGCACGCCGTTATGGTGATGAGATCGAAATAGCGGTTCGCGCCGAGGGTCAGATCAAAACGGACTTGCCCTGCGTCGCCGATGCTAATGGTATGCAGGGGCCGTTGGCCGGCCTAAGCCCCGGACTTGTTCGGGCAGCAGACGCCGGAAAGCAGTATTTGCTCCTCTTGCCGATCGACATGCCGTTTCTACCCAAGGACCTGTTCGACAGGCTTTCCCGCGCTTTATCCGAAAATCCGGAAGCTAACGTCGCGTTGGTGGAAAGTGACGGGCGCGTGCATCCCGTCTGTTCACTGTGGCGAACCGACATTCGCGAAATATTGTCCGACTATATTAGCACCGGTCGCCGATCGCTAATTGGCCTGGCTGAACATGCAGGCTTCGTTAGCGTGTTTTGGGATGATCTGCCCGATCCGTTTTTTAACCTCAACACACGAGAAGATCTCGAAGCAGCGAGGTTGAGATTCGATAGTTAGAAATCCACTACGTCGACCAAATCCCCTGGAGCGTGTGCGGGTGCACTGGCTGCCAAATGAAGCAGTACGTCCGCATCCGCCAAGCTATGCTGGGCACCTGAGTCCTGATTAGACAGCGGCGAGATTTTCCCATCATTCAGCCGCGCCCGGACAAACGTCTCTCTCGGCCCCCCACTGTCCAATCCTGTGCCGAGCGGCAGTTTGCGCCAGTGCAGCGCTTTGAGTGGGTCACCACCGGCAAGCCCGGTAAGGAGCGGAGCTAACAACAGGCGCGCCGTTACCATGGCTGATGTTGGATTTCCTGGCAGGCCCATGACCAAGCATCCCTGAGCCCGGCCTAGCCAGACCGGTTTGCCCGGTTTGATCGCGACCTTTTCGAACAGCAACTCCAATCCTGCCGGTTCAAACATGCGCTTGGCAAAATCTCGCTCACCAACCGAGGCACCGCCGGTGACGATAACTAGATCGGCCGATCGCACAGCGGCGATTGCAGCACCTTCCATTTTTTCAAGCGAATCCGGTAGTCTCTGGCTGGCGATCAACGTCGCTCCCCAATTTCGGGCCAGGGCATTGATGCCGACTGACAGGCTATCTGGAATCGAACCTGCAGTCGTGCGGGCCGTGCCGGGCGGCGCTAGCTCGTCGCCAGTGGACAGCAGATGCACGCGGGGCTGCCGCCAACAGATGAGCCGGCCATTATCCCCTCCAGCCGCTGCAATCAGCGCACGTGGATCAAGTATTCGTCCAGCCGCGAGCAGTTGATCACCGTCAGCAAAGTCGCAAGCGCGCTCGCGGACATGGCGCGCTTCGGACAGAGGGGCCTCAAAGACAGCGGTTGTCGCAGCCCGTTTAACGACCTTCTGCACAATCACGCGATCAGCCCCTTCGGGCAATGGTGCGCCGGTGAAGATGCGTGCGCACTCTCTCGGCGCAATGGCTCCGCGATCTGCCGTACCGGCGAAGTTTTCGCGCGCTACAGGAAGGCTTGCCGGGAGCAAGGCAAGATCGGCTTCGCGAACTGCATAGCCATCCATTGCCGAAACCGCCCGATCAGGGGCGCTGATCCGGGCGATTACGGGTTCAGCCAAGCGGCGACCATCGGCCGCCACTAGGTCAACTTGTTCCTTGCCAAGTGGTCGCGCAACGGCGGCGACTATCGCGGAGGCTTCGCTGAACGAAATCACGCGCAGACATGCCTGAGACGGGGTATTTGACCGGCAAGCGAGCACGGTTTGCAGCGGCTATCCAATTCATCTCGCAGAATTTCAGTCCAACCGTCGCGGCATGCCTCGGTTGAGCCCGGAAGAGAAAAAATGAATGTGTCCTCGATCTGGCCGGCAAGCGCGCGTGATTGC
>JAGXGT010000134.1 GCA_024636595.1 Sphingomonadales bacterium
AGCAAATTGTCACCGATCCGGCAGCGTTTCGAGGAACTGCGCAAGGACACGGCGGCGATTGACGCGATCTTGCGCGACGGTTCGGAAAAGGCTTCGGCGATGGCGCGACCGACGGTGGAAGCCGCTTATGCCGCGCTGGGACTGCTCCGCAACTAGCGCCTTGTTCTGCTGTCTCCGGTTGCATCCGGCGCAAGAAGCTTGCCTGCCTCGCCATTTGCGGTAAATGCTAGGCCATGGATATTATCTCAATACGCGGCGGCAATCGGCTGTCAGGCACAATCCCGATTTCCGGCGCGAAGAATAGCGCTCTCACCCTGCTGCCCTGTGCGCTGCTGACCGATGAACCGGTCACCCTGCGCAATCTGCCGCGGCTCGCCGATGTCGACAGTTTCGGCCATCTGCTCAACCAGCTCGGCGTTTCCACGACCATCGAAGGCGCGAGACCGGAAGATTTCGGCCGGGTGATGACGCTCAAGGCCGGCCGGATCACCTCGACCGAAGCGCCTTATGATATTGTCCGGAAAATGCGGGCGTCGATCCTGGTGCTGGGCCCGCTGTTGGCGCGCGCCGGTGAATGCCGGGTTTCTCTGCCCGGTGGCTGCGCGATCGGCAACCGCCCGATCGACCTGCATCTGAAAGCGATCGAGGCGCTCGGCGCGAGCATCGAGACCACCAGCGGCTATGTCATTGCCCGCGTGCCCGACGGTGGTTTGCCCGGCGGCGATTTCACCTTTCCGGTCGTCTCGGTCGGAGCGACGGAGAACGCGTTGATGGCTGCGGTGCTTGCCAATGGCACCAGCATTCTCAGAAACGCAGCTCGCGAACCGGAAATTGTCGATTTGTGCAATATGCTGGTCGCCATGGGCGGCGAGATTGAAGGCATTGGTTCGTCAACCCTCACCATCACCGGTGTCGACCGGCTGCACGGCTGCACCTATCGGGTGATGTCGGACCGGATCGAAGCGGGCAGCTATGCCTGCGCGGTCGGTATCGCTGGCGGCGAAGTCAATCTGCTGGCTGCCAAGGCAGACGAAATGGAGGCGACCCTGGACGCCCTGCGTCTGGCCGGGCTTTCCATCGAAACCCACGCCAAGGGCATAAGGGTCGCATCCGATGGGAAGCTGAAACCGCTCACCCTGTCCACCGCTCCCTATCCCGGTCTGGCGACCGATATGCAGGCGCAGCTAATGGCGATGCTCTGCCTCGCCGATGGCGCCAGTGTGCTGACCGAAACCATTTTCGAAAACCGCTATATGCATGTGCCCGAACTCAACCGGATGGGCGCCGATATCGAAACCAAGGGCCGGACCGCCGTGGTCCGGGGAGTCAATAAACTGACCGGTGCGCCGGTAATGGCAACCGATCTGCGCGCCTCGATGAGTCTGGCGATTGCCGGCCTGGCGGCAGAAGGCGAAACCCGGCTGCAACGTATCTACCATCTGGATCGGGGCTACGAGCGGCTGGAAGAGAAGCTGGCAGCTGTCGGCGCCGATATCGAGCGGATCAGCGGCGATTGATCAGCCCTCGCTAGCACTTATGGCAGCTTGTCATTGCGGCGGATTTGCCGTGTAGTCTCTCCCAAAATGAGGAGAGGATGAGTCCATGTTTACAGGACCAATGGAAGATCGGCTGGCGATCCGGGAATTGCACGACGCCTATTGCGACGCCGTGCTGCGCAAGGATCCCGACGACTGGGGCGCGCTGTGGACCGAAGATGCCGTCTGGTCGCTGATGGGCACCGAAGTGGTCGGCCGCGAAAATATCGTCAATCTGTGGAACGGCGCGATGGCTCAGTTTGATGCCGTCAGTTTCCTGGGCATACCCGCCAGTCTGGAAGTCACCGGCGATACCGCATCCGGCCGTTATCAGACCCATGAAATCCTGGTCGAAAAGGGCCAGCCGCGCGTGGCCGGCGGGCGCTATGATGATGAATTTGTCAAAGTCGATGGCCAGTGGCTTTACAGCAAACGGATATTTGTCGTCGTCGCTCAGTTCGGCGGCAACAAACTTTAGGGGAATTTGAGGCATGGCAAAAATTTTGATCGCGGCGCATATTGATGTCGCCCCCGAAACACGGGAAGAATGCTTGAAGAAAGCGCAGCCCTATATCGACGGGGCGCTGACCCAGGAAGGGTGTCTGTGCTACAGCTGGTGCGCTGACATGCATAACCCGTCGCGGATCGAAGTGTTTGAGGAATGGACCGATGAAGAGGCTCTCGCCCAGCATTTTCAGGATGTTCATTATGCCAGCATGCTCGCCCATATCGGCAGCTATGGTCTGATCAATGCGGTCAGCGCCAAATATCGGGTCGATGCCGAAGGGCCGGTTTATAATGCAGAAGGCAAGCCGACCCCTTCTTTTGACTAATTTATACAGGAACTTGCCATGAACGAAGCAATATCCAAATCGCTTTTCCAGCCCGACATTTTGGCTGATCCATTTGATTTCTATGAAGAAAAACGGGCCAAAAGCCCGGTCTTTTTCGACGAGGCCAGCGGCACCTATGTCGTGCTGGATTATGATCTGATCTCGGAAGCAGTCGGTCGGCTGGATGATTTTTCCAATAATTTCAACGCGCTGCTCTCCGGCGGAAAATCCGAGGAAGAGCTCCAAAATGACGAGGAATTGCAGGCGATTCAGGCAAAGGGCTGGCCGCAGGTAAACACCTTGCTGACCGCCGACCAGCCGGTCCACACGCGGTTCCGCAAATTGGTCAATCTCGCTTTCTCGATGCCGAAAGTGAACAAGCTTGAAGACAGCATGCGGGAAATGTCGAACGAACTGATCGACAATTTCATCGACAAGGGTGAATGCGAATTTGTCACCGAATATGCCATCCCAATGCCGGTCCGGACCATTGCCGTGCAACTGGGTCTAGACGTGGCCGATGCCCACACGATCAAGCGCTGGACCAATGCCTTTGTCGACCGCTTGTCGGGCATGATGACCCGCGAGCGGCAGCTGGAAACCGAGCGCGAGGTTGTCGAATATCAGCATGCGCTGAAAGCCAATATGGATGAACGCCGCAAGGAAGCGAAAGAGGATATCCTGTCCGATCTGGTCAACGCACAGGTTGATGGCGAACGGCCGCTCGACGATGCGGAATCTTTGTCCATCGTCCAGCAGTTGATGGTCGCCGGCAATGAAACCACAACCGCGGCGCTGGCCGAAGGCATGCGGCTTTTCGCCACCAACCCCGACCAGTATAAAAAGATTCAGGACGACCCTTCGCTTATCCCCAATGCGGTCGAGGAAGTGCTGCGCATGTCGAGCGGCTCGTCGGGTATCTGGCGGGTCATGCACCGCGATGCTGAACTGGGCGGCGTGATGCTGCCCAAGGGCGCGATGGTCATGATGCGCTATCACGCCGCCAATCGCGATCCCAAACAGTTTGAAAATCCGAACGAATTCCAGGTCGATCGCAAGAATGCGCGGACCCATCTGGCGTTCGGCAAGGGCATCCACATGTGCGTCGGCAATATGTTGTCGCGCAAGGAAATGACCGTGTCGTTCCAGCAATTCGCCAAACGCATGGACAATATCCGGATCAAGGAAGGCGCTGAACTCAACTATCCGCCCAATATGATGCTGCGGGGACTGGCCAATCTGCCGATCCTGTTCGACAAGAAATAGACCGGAAAGCGGGAACATAAAATGGGCATGATGGACGGAAAAGTCGCACTGATCTCGGGCGGCGCGGAAGGCATTGGCGGCACCGCCGGACAGCGTGTGATCGAGGAAGGCGGCTCGGTAATGCTTGCCGATATCCAGATCGACAAGGCGCGGGCCCATGCGGCAGCGCTGGGCGAACGCGCCGACGCGGTCGAGCTGGATGTGCGCAATCTCGATCAGTGGCAGGCAGCGGTTGACGCTACCAAGAAACGCTTTGGCAAGATCACGACATTGTTCAATGTCGCCGGTATTTCCGAACCGGGATCGGTCGACGAGGTCGATCTGGAAAGCTGGAACCGGACGATCGATATCAATCTGCAGGGCACATTCTACGGCTGCCGTGTCGGCCTGCCGGCGATCATCGAAAGCGGTGAGGACGGTGCGATTGTCAATATCGGATCGATGCTGGCGATGCGTCCCGGTGCCCAGTTCGCAGCTTATTGTGCGAGCAAGGCGGCGGTAACCGCTCTGAGCAAATCGCTTGCCCTGCACTGCGCTGCGGAGAAATATCCGGTACGGGTCAACACCGTCCATCCCGGCGCAATCGATACGCCGATGTACCAGCGCTATCTGGCCGCTTATCCCGGCCCGCATGAGGAAGCGGTGGAACTGTTCAACCGCAATCATCCGATCAACCGGGTCGGTCAGGCGGTCGAAGTCGCCAATGCGATGCTATGGCTGGCCAGCGACCTGAGCAGCTTCACCACCGCCAATGATGTCACCGTTGACGGCGGCGGCAGCTACCGGGAATGAGGGCACAAAAAAAGGTGGCCGGAGCGGGCCACCTTGATTGCCGGACAGATTGAAATACGAAGTCCGGTGTTTGCTCTGCTCTTCTAACGCCCGTTGCTGGCGACGATATCAACAACCGTGCCGCCACCCGACCGCTTGTTCAGGGTGATCACATAGGCGTCGTCGTCATTTGCTTTGGATCCGCCCAGCACGTGCTCGCTACCCCGCAAGAGATATTCGGCGTCATATCCGCCGCGCTTGGCCTGGGTGTAATAATAATCGACGACGCTCTTGATCGGCGTCGCGGTGGTAAAGCTGACCACGCGAAGGTCGCATTTCCCGGCCGCTTCCTGCACATTGGCTTTGGGATAGACCGCAAATTCCGGCGGTAGCTTGTTGGCCCAGGCCATATCGTAGGTCAGTTTTTCCTTGCAGACGGGCTTGTTCTGGCGCGCCTCTTGCAGCTCGGCTTTATCCCCGAGCGTCATCGTTTCATCGTCCGACGTCATCTGCCGGGGCTTGGGCGCAGCCAGTATTTTCCCGCCTAGTACTGCCTTTGCAGCGGCGCTCCCGTCTTCACCAGTCCCCGGGGGCACCGATCCGTCCGCCGCCCCATTGGCGCTGCGAATGGCATTGCGGTTCGCCTGATCGGTCAGATCCGGATCGACCAGGATTGAATCTTCCAGCGCATCGTTCATCGCCGGGTCAGAGGTCAGATTGTCATCCAGCTGTGCCAGCTCTTCGTCGTTGGCGTCCTTGCTGCCACAGGCGGCAAGCGTCAGCGGTAGCGCAAAAGCCGCGCCAGACAGCATAAGGGAACGGGTAAGCTTGGACATGCGAGGTGCTCCTGAATTTTACCGGACCAAATGCACAAAAAAGCGTTAATATTTCGTTAGGGAAACTGGTTAATCCGGTGACTGGTTGTTAACCTTTTGTCTCATTTCGGGAATTCACCCGAAGGTCTCCGGCCCGTCGATCTCGCCAAAGCGGATCAGCCGGGAGGTCAATACCGCCGCCTGCCGGTTGACCACGGCTTTCTGATATTCGGGGTCGGTGACCATTTCCATGAACGCGCCGCTGTTCGGGTAGCGGGCAATGAAGGAGGAATCCCACTGCTTGTCATCGGGGCCAATGACCATGCATTCCATCTGGCCGCGCCAGATGATCGTGCCGCCAACCCGCTCGAAAATAGGCCCGCTGGTCTTGCCATATTCCTGATAGGCGCGCTCTCCGCTCCAGCCCTTGCTCGCATTGGGATGATCCGAGGGATATTGCGCCGATTCATGGAAGCGCAGCAGATTGAGCATATTGATCGGCACATCGCGTGGCAGCGCCTTGAAGGCATCAAAGCTTTCACGGGTGGGGTCAAGATAGCGATCTTCGGCCACGGCTGTTCTCCTACTGGAATTGCTTTCTATTCTCTTGCCACTGTTCGCGCGATTGGCCCCAGTCGTCAACCCGTGCGTGTGTAAACGGGGCAGGCAATTGCGTCGGACCGCGATTGGTCGAGCTTAGGCGTTCGGCCAACTTGATCGACGCGATATTGGCTGGATCAATCGTGTGACAAATGTCATCCCACCCCAGCACGTCGACAGCATAGTTCATGCTCGCGACCGCAGCTTCGAGGGCATAGCCTTTCCCGGCAAATGCCGGCGCCACCGCCCAGCCCACTTCGGTGCCGGGCCAGCCGTCGGGATACCAGGGACCGATCCGGCCAATCCATTGCCCGCTGTCTTTCAGAATGAGCGAGAACATTCCATATCCGCGCACGCGCCACGCGCCCACCATGGCGCATAAATCCCGCCAGCTTTCGGCCCGGCTTTTTGCCCCGCCGATATAGGTCATGGTCTGCGCATCGGCCTGAAACGCGGCCCAGCCTTCAAAATCGTCACCATTGGGCGGGCGCAGGATCAGCCGTTCGGTTTCAATTCTGATATCATCAATAGCCATGGTCGTTTCCCCTCCAAGATATAGATTACAAGGCGCGGCTTGATTCGCAAATGCTTGAAATGCAGGTGCACTATGCCTATAATACAGCCATGTTCAATTTCATTTCGATTTTCATCGGCGTCATCGCCCTCATCCTGTCCTTTATCGGCTTGGTTCCACTGCTCGGCTGGACCAACTGGCTGATCCTGCCGATCGCCGGTATCGGGGCGCTGTTTGGCCTGATCTCCTCGCGCACCAGCGGCATGTATTTCTGCATGATTGTCATGGGTATATGCGCCCTCCGCCTCTGGATCGGTGGTGGCATTATCTGATCCCGTTGCCGGGTTTTCCCGACGATAGCATTTCTTGATTGCCCGAAGGTAGCGCGAAGCTTAAGCGCTGGCCGATGTTTCAAGGTCTATCCAGCAGCCGAATCGGGCTCATCCAGGCGCTGATCGCCTGCGTCTCCTGGGGACTGATGCCGGTCTATTTCAAACTGCTGCAAAGCGTCAATCCGCTGGAAATTGTTGCCCATCGCATCATCTGGTCGGTGCCATTGCTGCTGATCATCCTCTATTTCCGGAAAAATCTGGCTAGTCTTGGCGCCGCGATCATGGAGCGAAAATTGCGCTGGGCTATGCTGGCCAGTTCCTGTCTGATTGCGGCCAACTGGCTGATCTATGTCTGGGCCGTGCACGAGGATCATATCTTGGCCGCCAGTCTCGGCTATTTTATCAGTCCGCTGCTCACCGTCTTGATGGGCCGGATTTTTCTGGGCGAGGCGCTCTCCGGGAAAAAATGGATCGCTATTGCCATCGCCGCGGTGGGGGTGTCGGTGCTGGCGGTGCAGGCGCTGGACACGCTCTGGATCAGTCTCGCTTTGGCGGCATCGTGGAGCAGCTATGCGCTGGTCCGCAAAATTGCCGATATCGGACCGATGGTAGGACTGACGGCAGAAACCGGCATATTATTCCTGCCCTTCACGTTGCTTCTGGTCTGGCTGACTTTCGTGATACCCGCATCACCCTCGAGCCAGCATCTCGGCGACGACCGTACGATTGACCTGTTGCTGATTGGCGGCTCGTTCGTCACCGCGATCCCGCTGCTTTTGTTTGCGGCTGCGGTCAAGAAAATGACCCTCAGCGCCATTGGCCTGCTCAACTATCTGGCGCCAACCATCCAGTTTGTGGTCGGTGTATTTGTCTATGGTGAGGCGATCACTTTGTCGCATCTCGTCTGCTTCATCCTTATCTGGACCAGCATCGCGATCTATTCGACCGATAGCTATCTGGCTGGCAAGGCGGCGCGGAAACCGGAAACCGTCTTGCCACGCTGACGGTTCAGGACTGAACAATCCGCCAGCTCAGGGCCGAACCCGCATGAAAAGGCACCAGTTTGGAACCGGCCGTTTCGATATCGTCTGGCACATCAAAATCGCTCCGTTCCAGACTGACCATGGCGTCATTAACCGGTAGCCCATAAAAATTCGCGCCGTGGACAGATGCAAACCCTTCCAGCCGGTCGAGTGCGCCTTCTTCGTCAAACACCGCCGCATAGCTTTCCAGAGCATAGGGTGCGTTGAAAATTCCGGCGCAGCCGCAGGCCGATTCCTTTGCGTGAATTTCATGGGGAGCGCTGTCGGTCCCGAGGAAATATTTGGCCGAACCGGATGTAGCTGCCTGGCGCAGCGCCAGCCGGTGCCGCTCGCGCTTGGGCACCGGCAGGCAATAGGCGTGCGGACGAATGCCGCCGGCGAACATCGCATTACGGTTGATATGCAGATGATGCGGCGTAATGGTCGCGGCAATATTGGCACCGGCGCTATCGACAAACTGCACCGCCTGCTCGGTCGTGATATGTTCGAACACCACCTTCAGACCCGGCAAGGCCTTGATCAGCTTTTCCAGCACGCGCTCGATAAACACCGCTTCGCGATCAAAAATATCGATCTCGCCGTCGGTCACTTCGCCATGCACCAAGAGAGGCATGCCAATGTCCAGCATCCGCTCCAGCACCGGCATGATATGCGCCACATCGGTAACGCCGTGCGCGCTGTTGGTCGTGGCGTTGGCGGGGTAAAGTTTTGCAGCGGTAAAAATCCCAGCGGCGTGACCGACCGCCAGATCGTCGGCGTCTGCGTCATCGGTAAGATAACAGGTCATCAGCGGGGTAAAATCCGACCCGGCCGGCAAGGCCGCCATGATCCGCTCCCGATAGGCCGAAGCGCTGGCCGCGCTGGTCAACGGCGGGGAGAGATTGGGCATGACGATGGCCCGGCCAAATTGCCGCGCGGTATAGGGTGCGACCGCTTTCAGCATCGCACCGTCGCGCAGATGGACATGCCAGTCGTCGGGACGGCGGATGGTTATGCGGGTTGTTGCGTCGGTCATTGTCTGTTCCGTCGATCCTGCGCCGACCGAAAAATGCCTCATTTCGGCAAGCCGGGTCCTGGCGGGTTGGTTTTCCGTTCGGAAACCCCTACCTAAATGCCATGACCGAAACCAGACTTAATGACCGCGCCGTCATCCGGCTATCCGCAACCGACGGGTCCGAAGACATAAAGGCGTTTCTACAGGGGCTGGTGACACAGGATATGGTGGTGGTCTTGGAAGGCATGCCGCAATGGTCGGCCCTGTTGACCGCGCAGGGAAAAGTCCTGTTCGATTTCTTCCTGTGGTCAGACGGCGATGCCATATTGATCGACTGCGAACAGGATCAGGCCGAAGCGCTGGTCAAGCGCCTGAAACTCTATCGATTGCGCCGCAAGATCGAGATCGCCCTGGATGATACGGTCGGCGTGCATTGGGCCTTGGCCGCCGAAGGCAGGCCGCTCGATCCGCGATTGGCTACACTGGGCCACCGCTGGCTGGACGATGTAGGCGATGGTGAAGGTGCCGAAGAGACCTATCGAAAGCATCGCCTGTCGCTCGGCGTGACCGAGGGCCTTGCAGAACTCGGCAGCGACAAAACCTTATGGCTCGAATGCAATGCAGCGGAACTCCATGGCGTCAGCTTCGCCAAGGGCTGCTATGTCGGACAGGAAAATACGGCGCGGATGAACTACCGGCAAAAGGTCAACCGGCGCTTGGTCGTCGTGCCGATCGCTGAGGCCGATGAAAAACGCCAGCGCATCGTCTATCCCGCGTACGGACTCTCCGTTGAACACAGGCGCGTCGATGATCTGAAAGCGCTCGCGCTGCCTGAATGGCTCGCCAGCGCGATAGCGGATTAATATAGAGTCCGGGACGGGAACCAGCCTTGGCTGATTGCACCGTCCTCAGCCAAATTCAGCTCGGCTGAATTCAGGCGGCGTCGTTTTCTTCCGTCGCGCGCGGCTTGACCACCCGCTTTTTGCGAGCCGGTTTTTTCTCAACCTCGACATCCGTCGACGCCGAAATTGCGGGCGGCAGCACGCTGGCGTCCAGACCATTGCTCTCGCTGTTCTTGTCTGAAGCGTCGTTATGGGCAGGTGCGTTCTCGACCTTGCGCGGACGACGGCTGCGGACCGGCTTTTTTTCTTCCGGCCCGTCATTCGCTGCCTTGTCGTCGCGATCATTGCGATCGTTACGATCTTCGCGTTGTTGACGATTGGGCTGATTCTGTTGCGGACGATTACGACCATTGTCGCCATCATTGTCGCTGTCATCATCCTGGCCATTGCCGCGATTATCGCTGCGGTTATCATTGCGATTATCATTGCGATTATCATTGCGATTATCGCTGCGGTTATCGCTGCGTGGTTCTTCGCGGGCGATCCGCTGCTCTTCGCGGCGGGCGATGGTATCGGCATTCACCCGGAAATAATGATCTGCGAACTGATGATAATATTCGGCCTGGACGCGGTCGCCATTGACTTGCGCATCCTGCGCCATTTTCTTGAACTTATCTAGCATTTGCACGGCATTGCCACGCGCGCGGCTGTCAATCCGGTTGTCGCGGTCCGATCCGCCACTGCGGTTGTTCTGGGGACGGCTATTGGTGTTCCGGCCGCGCCCACGGCGGCCAGGCTGACGATTGTTCATCAAATTTCAGGTATCCTTGTACCGATAATAAACTTGGTCTTTCTCAAGTCATAGCCACACTCGGGTGGCGATTGCGTTGCAGACAACCCGTCCACAACGTCCCGTTCAAGACTAATGTACGCCGAAATCCAGCAACATTATCGAGTTGGGGGCAGGCCAGTGATTTAGGGAAAAAGCCAGAAATCCTCTGGGCCTATGCAAGTCTTAGCGAGTCGCTTCGGCAAAACCAAGCCCTTTTTATCGGCGGAGAATCAGCAACCGGTCAATATCGGATAAATCTTTCTTTATTTCAACATGATAGCCATTTCTTTTGGCTATTTCCGAAACCGGATTTGCCTGATCAACGCCGATTTCGAGCAGCGCGGTTCCGGTTGTCGAGAGCAGTTTTTCGAGCGCGGGGATGATGATCCGGTAATCATTGAGACCGGCTTCTCCGGCGAACAGCGCGCTATGCGGTTCGAAATCGGCGACATCGGCGGATAATCGGGACCGAGTGGACACATAGGGCGGATTGGCCAAAATCAGATCAAAGCCGGAGCCAAGCGCGCTCGTCCAGTCGGGCCGCTGCCAGTCCAGCAACAGGAAACGGGCGCGGCCTGCCAAGCCGAGCGCGTCGGCATTGTTATGAGCAATCTGCAAAGCGGCAGCGCTGGCATCCATTCCCAAGCCCTTAGCATCGGGAAATTCATGCAAGGCTGCAAGCAGCAGCGCGCCACTGCCGGTACCCAGATCCACGATCCTGATTGGCTGGCCGGAAGCGAACGCCCGGACCGCTTCCTCGATCAGCAACTCGCTGTCGGGACGGGGAATCAGGACATCCGGCGTGACCTGAAAGTCGAGACCCCAGAATTCCTTCCTGCCGATGATATAGGCAACCGGTTCGGATTGCTGGCGCCGTTCAACCAGTGCGGCAAACGCGTCAGGGGACTGCAAATCCGGCATCTGCAACAGCAGCTGCTCCCGCTCGATACCGAGGGCGTGGGCGAGCAGCAATTCTGCATCGAGACGGGGACTGTATGACGTGTCGGACAGCGCCGTCGTTGCCTCGCGCAGGGCCGCAGCGGCATTACCCATCTAGATTGGCGAGGCGGCTAGCTTCATCCTCCGCGATCAGCGCATCGACCATTTCACCGAGCGCGGTGCCCTCGACAATTTCGGGCAGCTTGTGCAGGGTCAGGTTGATCCGGTGGTCGGTGACTCGCCCCTGCGGATAATTATAGGTGCGAATGCGCTCGCTGCGATCGCCGGAACCGACCATCGACTTGCGTGCTTCCGCTTCCTCGCTTTGCACCGCGTCGCGTTCCTGTTCGTAGAGCCGCGCCGCCAGCACCTTCATAGCCTGCGCCTTGTTCTTGTGCTGCGACTTGCCGACCTGACATTGCACCACCAGACCGGTCGGCAAGTGGGTGATACGGATCGCGCTGTCGGTCTTGTTGACATGCTGGCCGCCTGCGC
>JAGXGT010000135.1 GCA_024636595.1 Sphingomonadales bacterium
AGAAGCTGGTTCACATCAACCGCGTTTCGAAGACGGTCAAGGGCGGTAAGCGCTTTGGTTTTGCTGCTCTGGTTGTGGTTGGCGACGGCAAGGGCCGCGCTGGTTTCGGCAAGGGCAAGGCACGCGAAGTGCCGGAAGCCATTACCAAGGCTACTGCAGCTGCCAAGAAATCGATGGTCCGTGTGCCATTGCGTGAAGGCCGTACCCTGCACCACGACGGCACCGGCCAATTTGGCGCGGGTAACGTTACGGTTCGTTCGGCTCCTGCTGGTACCGGTATCATTGCCGGTGGTCCGATGCGTGCCGTGTTCGAAAGCCTCGGCGTTTCCGACGTTGTGACCAAGTCGAACGGTACTGCCAATCCTTACAACATGATCCGCGCGACGTTTGCCGCACTGGCAGATCAGTCGAGTCCGAAGTCCGTTGCCCAACGGCGCGGCAAAAAAGTGACCGACCTGCTTGCACGTGCTGGCGGTTCGGCTGCTGAAGTGGCAGCTGATGCCGCGGCAGTTACGGAGTAATTTTGATGGCCAAAGTGAAAATCAAGCAGATCGGCTCGCCGATCCGGCGTCCGGAATCGCAGCGTAAAACGCTGATCGGTCTCGGTCTCAACAAGATGCACCGTGTTTCCGAACTGGAAGACACTGCAGAAGTCCGCGGTATGATCCGTAAAGTGCATCATCTGGTGGAGGTTGTTGAAGGGTAAGTCCCGCAACCTCCGTGCGAATAAAAGCGAAAGCGAGTACAAGACATGAAATTAAACGAACTTAGAGACAATGAAGGCGCGCGCAAATCGCGCATGCGCGTTGGTCGGGGCATTGGTTCCGGCAAAGGCAAAACCGCTGGTCGCGGCCAAAAGGGTCAAAAGGCCCGTTCCGGTGTATCGATCAACGGTTTCGAAGGCGGCCAGATGCCGCTCCACATGCGTCTGCCAAAACGCGGTTTCAACAACCCGTTCGGTACCGACTATGCGGAAGTGAACCTGGGCATGATCCAGAAGTTCATCGACAGCAAAAGCCTTGATGGCAAAGGCACAATCGATCACGCAACTCTGAAAGCTGCTGGCCTGGCCCGCGGTGGCAAAGACGGCGTCCGGCTGCTGGCCAAGGGCGAATTGACCGCCAAAATCACGATCACCGTCGCCGGCGCTTCGAAAGCCGCTGTTGCAGCGGTTGAAAAAGCGGGCGGCAAGGTTGAAATCCTTCCCGCAGGTGGCGAACGCCGTCCGAAGGGCGAGAAAAAGGCTGTTGCTTCCAAGCCTGCTCGTGAGAAAAAAGCCGCGAACAAGGCGAAAAAGAACGATTGATCTTCGAGAGGCGCTAGTTTTAGCGCCTCTTTTTCTGGCCCCTTGTTTTTGATGCATTAACATCCGATATGGGGCGGGTTGCATGCCTGCAAACGCAGGTATTCATCTCCGGAGATTGCAACAGGACGCAATAGTTGGAGATGGGCCTCTGCCTCCGCAGGGGCGCGTTGCAAACTAATAGTGGGCAGGGAAGTCAAGCATGGCATCAAGAGCCGATCAGGTCGCAGCTAATCTAAGCCTGGCAAAATTTGGCGAAGCTACGGAACTGCGCAGACGCATCTGGTTCACGCTTGGCGCGCTGATCATTTTCCGTCTGCTCAGCTTTGTGCCGTTGCCCGGTGTCGATCCGGTCGTACTGGCTGATCTGTATGATCAGACCCGCGGCGGTGTTCTCGATATTTTCAACACATTTTCCGGCGGTTCGCTGTCGCGGATGAGCCTGATCGCTCTCGGCGTCATGCCCTATATTACCGCGTCGATCGTCGTCCAGCTCGCTGCTGCGCTGTCGCCGACTCTGGCTGCTGTCAAAAAAGAGGGCGAAGCCGGGCGCAAGAAACTCAATCAATATACCCGCTATGGCACGGTTGGCCTGACCGCCGTGCAAGGCTATTTCATTGCCGTTGGCCTCGAAAGCTTTGCTTCTCAATCGGGGCTGCAGGCGGTCGTCGAACCGGGCTATATGTTCCGCGTTGGCGCGGTTATCAGTCTGGTTGGCGGAACATTGTTCCTGATGTGGCTGGGTGAACAGATCACCAGCCGCGGCATCGGTAATGGTATCTCGCTGATCATCATGGCCGGTATTGTCGCCCAGATGCCAACCTTTGTGGGTAACCTTATGGAAGGCAGCCGCACCGGTTCGATCAGCGCGTTGACCATCGTCGGCCTGATCGCAATGGTCGCAGGACTCATCCTGTTTATCAGTTTCATGGAGCGCGCCCAGAGGCGGGTGCTGATCCAGTATCCCAAGCGCGCGACCCAGAATGGCGTGATGCAGGCGGATCGCAGCCATTTGCCGCTGAAGGTCAACACCGCTGGTGTGATCCCGCCAATTTTTGCATCTTCATTGCTGCTGATGCCGCTGACGGTGACCCAATTCGCCGGTAATAGCACAGCCGGTGAATCGGCGTTTGGCGACTTCATTATCTCGCTCAACCAATATCTGGCGCATGGCCAGCCGCTCTATATGGCGCTGTACGCAGCGGGCATCGTCTTCTTTTGTTTCTTCTACACGGCGGTCGTGTTCAATCCGGAAGAGACGGCTGAAAATCTGAAGAAAAATGGCGGTTTCGTTCCAGGCATCCGGCCGGGCAAGAACACCGCCGATTATCTTGATTATGTGCTTACCCGGATCACCGTGGTCGGCGCGGCCTATCTCGCTCTGGTCTGTGTGCTGCCGGAATATGTTATGGCACAAACCAATCTTCCGATTTTCTTTCTTGGCGGCACCAGCCTGTTGATCGTCGTCAATGTGACGATCGACACGGTGACCCAGATTCAGAGCCATCTGCTGGCGCTGCAATATGGCGATTTGCTCAAGAAAGCGAAGCTCAAGGGTGGACGGCGCAAGCGCTAACGTCCAAACTCGCCAATTCGACGCTAGAATCTTTCCATCATCACGGGGGTAATCGTATGGACATCATCTTGTTGGGGCCGCCGGGCGCCGGGAAGGGGACTCAGGCGGGCCGTCTCGAAGATGAGCACGGCATGGTCCAGCTGTCGACGGGCGATATGCTCCGCGCGGCGGTGAAAGCCGGCACCGAAGTCGGACTGAAAGCCAAGGCTTTGATGGACGCGGGCGAATTGGTCCCCGATGAGGTGGTCTCGGGCATTATCGGCGACAAGCTGGACGAGCTCGGTCCCGATCAGGGCGTCATCTTTGACGGCTATCCCCGGACAGCCGCGCAGGCCGCTTCTCTGGACGAAATCCTGGCCGAGCGTAATCGCGTCCTTTCCTATGTGATTGAGCTTGCCGTCGACGAAGACGCGTTGGTTGAGCGGATCACCGGCCGCTTCACTTGCGGCAAATGCGGTGCAGGCTATCACGATACATTCAAACAGCCGGCAGTGGCTGGCGTATGCGACGTATGTGGCTCGACCGAGTTCAAGCGGCGTCCGGATGATAATGAGGAGACCGTGCGCACAAGGATGCAGGAATATCGCGCCAAGACCGCGCCAATTCTTCCAATCTATGAGGCGCGCGGAATCGTGCGCAAAGTGGACGGCATGGGCAGCATGGCGGAAGTCAATGACGCTATTGAGGCGGTTCTGTCGCTCTGAACCAATTTAACAGGAGATACGCTCATCGCTAAGCTGACATTTCACGCAATCTTGGGAATGGCAGCGCTGTGGAGCGTGACTGCTGCACAGGCGGAAGTGACCAACACCGCAGACAACGGATTTACCGTCCGGCATCAAACGGTAATTGCCGGTGACACTGAGGCGGTCTGGAAAGCGATGATCGCCCCGTCGCGCTATTGGAACGGTGACCACAGCTGGACCGGCAATGCGGAGAATTTCTATCTCGTGCCACAGGCTGGCGGTTGTTTTTGCGAGCTGATCCGGACGACTTCTGCGGACAATATAAAGGCGTCGGATGGCAGCGTTCAGCACATGCGCGTGATTTATGCACACAACAACAAGATGCTCCGCCTGTCCGGTGCTTTGGGGCCGCTCCAGAGTGAAGCGGTCGTCGGCACGCTGACCATGCAGCTCCAGCCGGAAGGCGAAAAGACGGTGGCTCGTTTTACCTACAAAGTAGGCGGCTATATGGAATTTCCCGTCGATCAGATCGCCCCGGCTGTGGATGGCGTGATCGGAGAGCAATTGGCTCGCCTTTCCGCCTTGTTTGACGGACCGGGAGCGCCGGACGTGGATGGGCAGGGCGGTTCGTCCGATCCAGATGGCAGCGACGAAAGCGGCGCCACAAAGGAGGCCGATCAGGACTGATTCCTGCTCGCTCGCAACGCTTTACCAACGCCATTGAATGGTTCTATGAAGGTTTCATACCCGTTGCCGACTCGAGGGCGTCGACAGCGATAATCGGGTCGCGCTGATATACAATAATTGAGGGGTATATAATGGCCGTTTCCGATCATGTAGATTTTCCGACCTTCATGGAAGGCGTCAAGAAACGCAATCCCGGACAGCCTGAATTTGTTCAGGCGGTTCAGGAAGTTGCGATGGATATTTTCGATTTTATCGAAGATAAAGAAGCCTTTCACAGTGCACAGATTTTGCGGCGCATCGCCGAACCCGACCGGGTGGTATCCTTCCGGGTTTGCTGGGAAGATGACAATCACTGCATCCGCGTGCAACGCGGTTTCCGCATCCAGAACAACAACGCCATTGGCCCTTACAAGGGCGGCATTCGTTTCCACCCCAGTGTCACCGAAAGCGTGCTGAAATTTCTCGCCTTCGAGCAGACGTTTAAAAACGCGCTGACCGGCCTGCCGATGGGCGGCGGCAAGGGCGGCGCGAACTTCAACCCCAAGGGCAAGTCCGATGCTGAAGTCATGCGCTTCTGCCAGTCGTTCATGACCGAACTTTACCGTCATATCGGTCCGGACACGGATGTCCCCGCAGGAGATATCGGCGTGGGCGGACGGGAAATCGGTTATATGTTTGGCCAGTACAAGCGGATCACCAATCGCTGGGAAGGTGTGCTGACCGGCAAAGGCCTCGAATATGGTGGCTCGCAGATGCGGCCCGAAGCCACCGGTTACGGTGCGGTCTATTTCATGGAGAATATGCTCAAGCATCGCGATGATGCGATTGCGGGCAAGACTGCGGTCATTTCCGGTTCCGGCAATGTCGCCACCCATGCCGCCGAGCAGATCGTCAAACAAGGCGGCAAGGTATTGACGCTTTCCGACAGCGGCGGCTTCATTCACGATCCCGACGGTATCGATCAGGACAAGATCGACTGGATCAAGGAACTGAAAAATGTCAAACGTGGCCGGATCAGCGAATATGCCGATCATTTCACCAGCGCATCCTACCACGAAGGCAAGCGCCCGTGGAATGTGCCCTGCGATCTGGCTCTGCCCTGCGCGACACAGAATGAGCTGAATGAAGAAGAAGCCAAGGAACTGGTCAGCAATGGCGTGATTGCCGTGTCGGAAGGTGCGAACATGCCGACGACGCTGGAAGGGGTTCATGTCTTCCACGATGCCAAGATCATGTACGGTCCGGGCAAGGCTGCCAATGCTGGCGGCGTCGCCGTGTCCGGCCTCGAAATGAGCCAGAATGCGGAGCGGATCAGCTGGAACCATGCGCGGCTTGGCGAGATGCTGACCGATCTGATGGAAGGTATTCACAGCAAATGTGTCGAATATGGCGATCAGGGCGATGGCTATGTCGACTATGTGAAGGGTGCCAATATCGCCGGCTTCAAAAAAGTCGCCGATGCCATGCTGGCTTATGGCGTCGTCTAGATTATAATTATCTTGCGCACGATTGCGCCATCGGCCAGATGTTGGGCCGATGGCGCAATCCAATAACCCAAACGTTAAGCGGCTTCCAAAGAAGCTGAAAGAGCCATGCGAAATAGGCTGGTGTGAGCTTATTGATTTACCCGAATTCGGCGTGAGAAACCTTCATGCCAAGGTCGATACCGGGGCAGCGACGTCGTCGCTCCACGCCACCCGGATCAAGCCGTTCGAAAAAGATGGCCAGCAATTTGTGCAATTTACGATCCCGATGGGATCCGGCACTCCCGACTATCATTGCGAAGCGCGGGTCTACGGCCAGCGCCGCATAAAAAGTAGCAATGGTGTCATGCAAACCCGTTATGTGATAGAGACAGTCATGAAACTAGGGCCGCTCGAATGGGTAGGTCATATGACGCTTGCCAATCGGCAGTCGATGATATTTCCGGTCCTGATAGGGCGCCGGGCGCTGAAACGAGGCTTTCTCGTTAACAGCGCCAGGCGCTGGATGCTGGGGCGGCACGAAGAAAGATAATTTATGAAAATCGCCATGCTTGCCCGTAATCCGAATCTCTATTCGCATAAACGCCTGGTAGAGGCTGCCGAGGATCGCGGACATACGCTCGACATATTGAATACTACCCGCTGCACCGTGAATATCGCCAGCCACCGACCAACGATCACCTATAATGGCGATACATTGGAAGGCTATGACGCGGTTATCCCACGCATTGGCGCGTCGATCACCAACTATGGCACCGCGGTGGTGCGCCAATTTGAAATGGCCGGCGTTTGGCCGCTCAACGAGAGCGTTGCCATTGGCCGGAGCCGCGACAAGTTGCGGTCGATGCAAATATTTGCAAAATACGGACTGGGCCTGCCGCTTACCGCTTATGCCAACGATCCGAAGCAGGCGGAAGAGATCATCCGGGCGGTCAATGGGCCGCCGGTGGTCATCAAGCTTCTGGAAGGCACCCAGGGTATTGGCGTGGTTCTCGCCGAGACCATGTCGAGCGCCAAGTCCGTGATTGAGGCCTTTCGCGGTGCCAATGTGAATATTCTGGTTCAGGAATTCATCAAGGAAGCTGGCGGCACCGATATCCGTGCGCTGGTTGTGGGTGGCAAAGTGATTGCCGCGATGAAGCGCACCGGCGCAGCGGACGACTTCCGCTCCAACCTGCATCGCGGCGGCAGCGCCCAGATCGTAAAAATCACGCCGGAAGAGCGTTCCACCGCCTTGCGCGCCGCGAAGCATATGGGGCTGAACGTATGCGGCGTCGACATGTTGCGATCCAATCATGGTCCGGTCATCATGGAGGTGAACAGTTCGCCGGGCCTCGAAGGCATCGAAAATGCCACCGGCAAGGATGTCGCTGGCCAGATCATCGAATTTATTGAGAAAAACGCCAAGCCCGGAAAGACGAAGACGCGCGGGAAGGGGTGATGATCGGGCCCGAATCTCCGGGTTACTGCGGAGGCAAATAGGACGGTCGGCGAAACCTTGCCTTGCGTCTGTGTGCCGATCGTCGGGGCTTGACTTGATTTGGATGAGGGCAGTTCGGTTGCGGGACTGTGTTCC
>JAGXGT010000136.1 GCA_024636595.1 Sphingomonadales bacterium
GCGCAACTGGCTCGACGCCTTGCCCGGAAAAGAAACGATTGATGGCTTCAGCTCGTGGGCGCGCATTGGCGGCGCGCTCGCCGCCATCCTGTCGCTGGTCGTCGTCGGCCTGGTCAGCGGTATCGTCCGCACATTCGTCCGCGAATATGGCTTTCGCCTCGACAAGGTGGATAGCGGACAGGCCGGATTCCGGCGGCGGCGCGGGCTGTTCACCCTGACCGACATGGTGATGCCGATCCACCGCGTACAGGCCGCGATCCTGCAGACCGGTCCGGTGCGCGCGCGCTTTGGCTGGTACCATCTGAAATTCACATCGCTGGCGGGGGATGCCAATGGCGAAACCGACCATAGCGCAGCCCCCTGCGCAACGCTGGCTGAAATTGACCCGATTCTTGAGGATTGTGCCATCCATCAGGCCTCCGCCGATCTCGCATTTCAGCCGGTCCACGCGGCCTTCTGGTGGCGCCGCGCGATCCTTGCCTTACTGCTGCTCACCACTATTGCCTTGGCCACCGGCCTCTTTCTTCATCCGGGGTTTTTCGCGATTCTGCTGCTGGCCATTCCGCTCAGTGCTATTGCCTACCTCAACTGGCGCCATCACCAATATGCCCAGACCGCCAGCCAATTGTTCGTCCGCACCGGCTGGTGGTGGCGACGGCTCGCCATCGTGCCGCTTCGCAAGATCCAGACCATCGACGTCAGCCAGTCACCACTCGACCATCCGCTGGATCTGGCCACGCTGACCATCGGTATCGCCGGCGGTTCAACCATCAGGCCGGTGATGATCCAGGATATTGGATTTGCTCAGGCGATGGATTTGCGCCGGCAGCTGATCGGAGCCATCGGGCAGAATCGGTTGCCTGGGCTCGCCTGACCGATTAGGCTTTGATTCATCAGAATGACGATCTCCGCTAATGGGATCGACTGAAATAGGGGCAAAAAATGCGCAAGATGATTTGGGCCGCGGGAACCGCGGTCATGGTGGTGTTGGCGAGTCCGGTGATGGCGCAGGAAAATAGCGCGCTGAAAGATATCGCCGACCAATATTGGGCCTATCAGCTCGACCAATATCCGGAATTTGCCTCCTCGCTCGGGGTTGATGATCCGATAGGCCGGGTCAGCGACGCCAGCCTCGAGGCGGAAGACGCCCGCGTCGCCAAAGCTAAGGCCTGGATTGCGCGACTGGATGCGATCGATACCGAGGCGTTGAGCGAAGATGACAAGACCAACTATGGCATATTGCGCCGGACGCTGGCGGAGGAGATCGAGGCGAACAGCTATGGCCAGCGCACGATCAATTTCACCAACCGTGGCGGCTGGCACCAGAATTTCGCCAGCATGCAGAACAACCTGCCGTTCCGCAACGCGCAGGATTACCGGACCTATATCAACCGGCTGAAACAATATGCGAAGATAAACGATCAGTCGATCGCGGTCGCCAACAAGGCGCTGGCCGGCGGCTATGTCCAGCCCTGCGTGTCGATGGAAGGCTATGAAACCAGCATTTCCGGCCTGCTTACCGATGACCCGAAAGAATCGCGCTTCTACCAGCCCTTTACCCGCAAGCGGCCCGAAACCATCGACCAAGCGACCTTCGCCAGCCTGGCGGACGAAGCCGCTGATGCCATCAAGACCATTATCGACCCGGCGGTGAAACAGCATCTCGACTGGTATACCAAAGATTATGCTCCGAAATGTGCCAAGTCGCCCGGCATCTCGGCACAGCCCGGCGGCGCGAAATATTATGATTTCCGCATCCGCCAGATGACCACCACCGCCAAGACCGCCGACGAGATACACAATATCGGGCTGAGTGAAGTGAAGCGGATCCGCGCCGAGATGGTGGAAGTCTCGAAGGAGGCGGGCTACGACACGCGCGAGGCGTTTATCGAGCATCTGCGGACCGACCCGCAATATTACGCGAAGACGCCCGAAGAACTGATGGAAAAGGTCGCTCGGGTGAACAAGATCATCGACGGCAAAATGCCCTCGATCATCGGCAAGCTGGCGCGGCTGCCTTATGGCATCAAGGAAATTCCGGCCGAGACCGCAGAAGGCACGACCACGGCTTATTATAATCCCGGATCACCCGAAGTCGGGATTGCCGGCTTCTATTATGTCAACACGTCCAAGCTCGACCAGCGGCCTTTCTGGGAAATCCCGGCGCTGAGCGTGCACGAGGCGGTGCCCGGCCACCATCAGCAGATCGCGTTGCAGCAGGAACTGGATATGCCGGACTTCCGCAAATATGGCGCGTTTTTTACCGCCTTTGTCGAAGGCTGGGGACTCTATTCGGAGCGGCTCGGTATCGAGATGGAGCTTTACGATACGCCGGCCAAGAATATGGGGCGGCTGTCCTATGAAATGTGGCGCGCCTGCCGGCTGGTGGTCGACACTGGCATCCACAGCAAGGGCTGGAGCAAGCAGCGGGCGATCGATTTCATGACCGACAATACCGCGCTCAGCGAAGCCAATATCGAGGCGGAAGTGAATCGCTATATCAGCTGGCCCGCTCAGGCGCTGGCCTATAAAATGGGCGAACTGAAAATCCGCGAACTGCGCACAAAGGCGACCCGCGAACTGGGCGACAAGTTCGACCTGCGCGAATTTCACGATGTCGTGCTGGGACAGGGCGCGGTGCCGCTCGATATGCTCGAAGCTCAGGTGAACCGGTGGATTGAGGCACAGAAAGCCAGCTGATTGGGTTCGGGAAAGGAAAGAGGATGAAAATTTTCGGACCGGTTCGGGCGGCCTTGCCTGTGACGCTATTGCTTGCGATGGCCTCGCCGATTCACGCGCAATCCACGCCGGAAACACTGGCCAACGACGCTTTGTCTGCCTATCAAAAAGGCAATGTCGACCGGTTCAGCCAAATCGTCACGGCTTCGCCGCTACTCGACAATACCGCTACGCTTGCGGCGCAAATCAAGACAAATATGCAGACCCTGCTGGACATTTACGGACCCGTTGAAGGATGGGAACTGGTCCGGACAAAATCTGCCTCCGACCGATATATCGAGAACAGCTATGTCATTTTTCAGGATGAATATGCGACGCGGCTAGAGCTGTCTTTCTACAAGCGGTCGTCCGGCTGGATTATCACCAGCTTCAAGATCGATGACAATATCGGTGCCTTGCTGGAAGAGGCCGACTGATCCGGCGCGCCGTCTGAATGTCAGCCTTATTTTCCGGGGGTTTCATCCGCGCCCGGTGGTACAGCAAGGTCATTGGCGTTATCCACCGCATCGGCGTCCTGCTCGTCAAGCCGGTCTCTGGCGGCCTCTGCCGCTGCCTCGCGCGCTTCGCGGTCGGCTTCGATTTCCAGCACCCGCTCTTCCACTGCGTCGGATTCGGCGTCAATGCGGGATAGCCGGTTCTGCCGTTCCTCTTCGATCAGCTGTCCCCAGTTGACCGTGTCATCAATGCCTTTTTCGGCATAAGCCTGGCTGAGCAGCGCCTGCGTGCAACCGGTGAAACCGCCTGCGCCGGTCGGCGAACAGCTGTTGGTTCCTGATTTTCCGACATATTCGTAAGATTTGACCCGTTCCGACCAAGCCTGATTTTTGGCGTCGCCGAGTCCACCGCTGCGCAGGGTTTCGGGGATACGATAGCGTTCGCCTTCATCCTTGCGCGCGCACACAACAATCTCTTGATCGCTGCTTCGCGGGCAGGGATCGTCGCCATAGATAACCAGCTGATTGACCCGGTCGCCGGGCTGATCCTGGGCCTGTGCCGGAAGGGCGAACAAGGCAGCGCCGGACAGCGCGGCGGCGGAAATCAAAAATTTCTTCATCATAACTATTCCTATGTCCGCACCGGTCTGAACCGCTGCTGAAGCGCCTTGCGCTTGCTAAATTCGTTTCGACAATCCTATCGCGACCCGACAGCCTAGCCGGATTGCCGCACTTAACACCGGATAGCCAGGCGTGTCTTCCGCGCCCGATGCGATAGCCGTAGCCTTATGCTCTAGTTCCTCTTCGCGAAACTCCGCAATCATACGGGTCAGCTCGGGATCATTCTCCGTTTCGAGGGCATCCAGCTGTTCCTGATAGTGACGGTCGATTTCAGTTTCGACCGCTGCCGTGCAAGCCATCGCCGCCCGCGGGCCCATCGCAGCGGTCGTCGCGCCCAGCGCATAGCCGGCCATTTTCCAGAATGGTTGCAACGCGGTGGGCCGCACGCCGCGATCGGCGATCATCTGGTCAAAAGCATCCAGATGGCGCTGCTCCTGATCTGCCATATGATGGATCGCGCTGCTGTGCGGTCCATCATCGCCCATCACCGCCAGCTGACCCTTGTAGATTTGCGCCGCGCCATATTCGCCGGCCTGGTTGACCCGGATCATCGAGGCGATATCGGCTCGTGCCTGTCCCAATTTTGTCTCAGCCATGATCGAAATCCTTCCGTCCGGTCGCCACCAGAAACAAGATGAAGATCGCGCCGCCAACTGACAAGAGGAAATTGAAGCCGGCCAAGGAAATGCCGAACAGCGTCCATGGTGCTACATCGCAGCGCACCAGCGGCGCGTTCATGATCGATTCGAGCATGTCGCCGCCCGCCGGCAGATTGGTCGAGCAGGAGGTTAACCCTTCCCACCAGCCATATTCCACCCCGGCGTGAAAGCCGCCGATCAGTCCGCTGATCAGGATCGCGAATACCGCGGCAACGACCAGCGGCAGGAAGATGTTCCTCTTTCGAACCGCCAGGCCAGCCGCCGCGAGAAGGATCGCGGCAAGATGCGGCCATCTTTGCCACATGCACATTTCGCAGGGATAAAGCCCAAAGCCATATTGGCTGATCAGCGCGCCGCCGAGCAACGCTGCAGGCAGCAAGAAAGCCAGCCAGGTGGCAGTGCGGATCGATGCCATCAAACCGTCCTAATTTTTCGCAACCACCGTTTTCTTCGCATTCTTTTTCGCTGCCTTGTTCATCGCCATTTTCAATCCGTCGGGACCGAGCCGGCCAATGGTTTGCAGAGCATAATGCAGCTGGAAATCTTCCACACCCTGCTCTTTCAGCTGTTCGGCGGTCTGCTGAAAGCGCGGATCTTCCTTGCCGTCCTCTTCCAGCACATCGTCTTTCAGCTTGATCTCGTTGACCAGATGACGGCGCAAATCGGATTCCCGGAACCGCGGACGGTTCTTGTAATCCGGGTCAGACAATTGCGGCACACTGATATCGGGTTCAATCCCTCCCTCTTGCACCGACTTGCCCGAAGGCGTGTAATAGCGCGCCGTGGTCAGGCGCAGCGCGCTGCTGTTGGAAAGCGGCAGCAAGGTCTGCACCGAGCCCTTGCCGAAGCTGCGCTCGCCCATGATCAACGCACGGTGATGGTCCTGCAAGGCGCCGGCAACAATTTCCGAAGCCGAAGCGGAGCCCGCATCAATCAGGACGATGACCGGCAGCCCGCCAGCGGCATCACCGCTTTTCGCAAAATAGCGTTCGATGTCGGATTTCTCGCGCCCGCGCTGCGACACGATTTCGCCGCGCGACAGGAACACATCGGAGACCGATACGGCTTCATCGAGCAGGCCGCCCGGATTGGATCGCAAATCCAACACATAGCCAAGCGGCTTCTTACCAAGAGACTGGTCAATTCCGGCAATCGCGGCGGCAACGTCGGCGCCGGTATCACTCGAGAAGCTGTTAATGCTGATCACGCCGATCTGGTCCTTGACCTCCCAGGTCACCGGCTTGAGATCGATAATCGCCCGTTTCATGGATACATCAAACGGCTTGTCCCGACCGGGGCGGACGATGGTTATGGTGATCGGTTCGCCAGGCTTGCCGCGCATTTCCTCGACGGCTTCGTCGAGCGTGCCGCCGTAGATCAATTCGCCATCAATATGGGTGATATAGTCGCCCGCTTTCACGCCAGCCTTGTCAGCCGGTGTATCCTTGAACGGAGCGATGACCTTGACCGCGCCATCCTCCAGCGTCACCGAAAGGCCGAGGCCACCGTAATTGCCGTCTGTCTGGGTCCGCAGATTTTCGAAATCGCTGGCGTCGAGAAAGCTGCTGTGCGGATCAAGACTGCCCAGCATGCCTTCGATCGCGCCCTTGATCAGATCGGCATCATCCACCTGATCAACATAATCATTCCGCACCCGCTCAAAGACGCTCATGAACTGTTCCATCTCGCGATAGGTATTGGCATCCACGGCAGAAATGGCCGAAGTCGTGGCGGGCAAAAGCGCGACGGTCAAAACAAGGGCGGCGGCTTGCAATACGGGCTTTTTCATTAATCATGTCCTGTCGGTCTGAATCGGTAGCAAATATAGGCTGGAATCGTCTCTAAAGCAAAGCAGCTTAACCAATAATGACGGAAAGCTTCGACGAACGGCGATTTTCGAGTCGTCTTGGCCCGGTTCAGCCGATCAGGGCCGCAATATCGATCGGCCGGCCATGGCGGCGCAATTCGACGGTGACCGTCGGATCATCTGATCCGGACTGCCCGACCGGTGCGCCCTGCACCACCCGATCGCCGACGGCGACGCTGCTCGTCGCCATATTGGTGATCAGGCTGGTCCAGCCAGCAGCATGTTCGATGATCAGGATATTGCCATAACCGCGGTAACGGCCGGAATAGGCCACCCGGCCTGCCGCCGGTGCCACAATCTGGGCACCGGAATCGACGGCCAGAGTGAGACCCCGCGAACGATAGCCGCTATCCGATATTTCTCCGAGACCGGTGACAATTTCACCAACGACGGGCAAGCGATAGGCCTTGGTGACATCTTCATTCTGCTGCGATGCGCGCACCAACGGCTCTTTCCCCTGACCGGGTCGCAACACCGGGCCGTCCAGCTCTTGCAGCGACTCGCGAACCGCACCGCTCTCGCGAATCTGGTCCATCAGATCCAGTATGTCCCGCGCTTCCTCGCCGAGCGCCAGCGCCTGTTCCTGCTCGATTCCGGCGTCATCGGAAAATTGGGCGGCGCTGATCCGTTCGCTCGCTTCCATGCCGGCCAATTGCTTCCGCTGTTCGGTGAGACGGCGCTGGCTCTGGTCGAGCGAGGCAATCGCCCGGGCTGCCTGCATCCGCAACTGTTCGCCCTGCCGGACTTCGTCGCGCAGGCTGGCGGTCCGCCGTTCGATTTCCGGCATCACGGCGGACAGGATCGAGCGCATGTAGATCAGTTCGTCGAGCGAACGCGGCTCGACCAGAGCGAGCGCGGTCGGCTTGCGGGTCATCATCTGCAGCGCTGCGGTCAGCCGGATCATCGGCCCCTGCTTTTCTGCCAGCCGCGCGCGCTGGCGCTGTTGCAACTGGGTGACGATGGCGATGCGCGTGCGAGCGGCCTTGATATCGGCTTCGGCGGCCTGGATACGCGCGGCCAGCGCTGCGGCTTCGCTGGCGATCCGGTCGGCATCATTGCTGGCCGCCTCCGCCTGCCGTCGCAGGGCATTGCTGCGCTGACGGGCACGATCGGATTGTTCGCGCGCCGACAGCAGGCTGCGCTGTTGTTCGGCCAGGCTGGGTCCGGGAGTCTGCGCAGAGAGCAGCGCCGCTCCGGCTATGGCCATGCCGACCGCAGCGATCAGCGCGAGAGCGAAGCGAACCATCAAGCTCACCCTTCCCTGTGATAGGGATGGCCGGCGATGATCGATGTCGCGCGAAACAATTGTTCGGCCAGCATCGCCCGCGCCATCATGTGCGGCCAGGTCGCTTTGCCAAAGGAAAAGAAATGGTCGGCGCTGGCCCGCTCTTCCGCGCTCAGGCCGTCGGCAGCGCCGATCAGGAAACGCGCCTCGCGCGCGCCATTATCCCGCCAGGCTGAAAGCAGCTTGGCAAATTTGCTTGAGGTCCAGTTTTCGCCGGCTTCGTCCATCGCGATAATCTTGGTCTCGCCCTGCAGCTTCGGCGACTTGCCGCCCTGATCGGGCAGTTCGCTGATCTTCACGTCCCAGGCAATGCGTTTGACATAGCGGTCGACAAGCTCCGCTTCCGGGCTGCGACCAATTTTGCCGCGGGCGACGATATGCAATCTCATCGCCCGGCAATATCAGGCTTCGACGACTTCTGGCGCTTCGCCTTCCTCGTCCACCGCCCACATCCGCTCCAGATTATAAAAGCTGCGCACTTCCGGCCGGAACAGGTGCACGATCACATCACCAGCATCGATCAGCACCCAGTCGGCATTGGCCAGGCCTTCAACCCGGACGGTGCCGCCCGATTGCTTGACCCGTTCGGCCAGTTTCTGTGCGATACCCGCGACCTGCCTGGTCGACCGCCCTTCGGCGATCACCATATGGTCGGCAATATTGCTTTTGCCTGCCAGCGGAATCGAGACAATGTCCTGCGCCTGATCATCGTCGAGCGATTTCATGACCAGCGCGTGGAGCGCGTCCGACTCGGCCTTTCCTTCCTTGGAAGTGGCAGATTTCAAAACTTTTACCTTCGGTTTCGTCAATTCAAATCCTAATCTTCTGGGCCAATCAGCCGGTGTGTCACCGCGTCTCTCACGCGGCGATCATCATATTGCTGATGCCAATGGGGCCGAGCCATCCGGATCGCGGTGGCTGAGCGAGGGTCGGGACGATAGCGCAAGAATGTCAGCGCCGGCGTACTCCAGTTGGTCCAGTTACCACGCTGGCTCGCGGGGTGGACGAAGCGCCGCAGCCAAGCCATTGCGGGAGCCGCAAAAGCATCATCATCATAGCCCGGTCTCGATATAACTGCAATCGGCAATAATCGGGCAATTTTTCGCCAGTCTTTCCAGCGGTGAAACTGGGCCAGATTGTCGGCCCCCATGATCCAGACAAATTGCCGTTTCGGGTAGCGGCGGACCAGCGCGCGCAGCGTATCATAGGTGTAGCGCGTGCCAAGATCCTGTTCGATCGCAGTGGCGTGAGTCTTGCTCCGGCGCGCCATTTTCTGCGCTGACGCCAGCCGGGCGTTGAGCGGAGCCATATCGCTGGCGCCTTCTTTCAGCGGATTGCCGGGCGAGACCAGCCACCAATATTCATCGAGCTGAAGCTGCTCGATCGCAAACAGGCTGATCGAGCGATGGGCGCCATGCGCCGGATTAAAGGATCCGCCGAGCAGGCCGGTGGTTTTCACCGAATCACGATCAAGGGCGCACTTGCCCGGTGCCGCGGACGACCCATTTGTAGGTCGTCAGTCCTTCCAGCGCGACCGGGCCGCGCGCGTGCAGACGCCCGGTGGAAATGCCGATTTCGGCGCCGAGACCAAATTGTCCGCCATCGGCGAACTGGCTGGAGGCATTGTGCATCACAATCGCGCTGTCGGCGCGCAGGATGAAATTTTCGGCCATGTCCGCGTCCTCGGTGACAATGACGTCGGTATGATGCGAACCATGTTCGGCAATATGGGCGAGCGCCTCATCGACGCCGTTGACCATCGCTACCGACAGGATGGGAGCGAGATATTCGGTATCCCAGTCTGCGTCCTCCGCCGAGACGATTCGCTCGTCCAGTTCGAGCACGGAATCGTCGCCGCGCACTTCGCAGCCGGCATCCAGCAACGCCCGGACCAAGGGACCGGGGGCCGGATAATCCTGATCGACCAGCAATGTCTCCATCGCGCCGCAGATTCCGGTGCGCCGCATCTTGGCATTGACCGCTATGGCGATGGCTTTGTCCTGATCCGCGTCCTTGCCGATATAGATATGGTTTATACCATCGAGATGCGCCAGCACCGGCACGCGGGCCTCGTCCTGCACGCGCTTGACCAGCGATTTGCCGCCGCGCGGAATGATGATGTCGATCAACCCGCTGGCTTTCAGCATCGCCCCGACCGCTGCGCGATCTGTCGTCTGGACCAGCTGGATCGCGTCGGCGGGAAGACCCACTTCGACAACGCCGGTGACCATGGCATCATGAATCGCGCCGTTGCTCTGGATCGCTTCCGATCCGCCGCGCAAGATCACGGCATTGCCCGAGCGCAGCGCCAATGCCGCAGCATCGGCGGTCACATTGGGCCGGCTTTCATAGATAATACCGATGACGCCCAGCGGCACCCGGATGCGCTCCATCAGCAGGCCATTGGGCCGTTCGGTGCGATCAATGACCTGTCCGACCGGGTCGGGAAGCACGGCGACATGCTCGACTGCCGAAGCGATGGCTTCCAGCCGGTCGGCGTCGATCATCAACCGGTCGAGCATGGAATCGCTCAGGTCCCGCTCGCGCGCGCTTTCCATATCGCGCTGATTGGCGGCCAATATTATGCTTTGATTGTCGCGCAAGTGTCGCGCGGCGGCCGTCAGAGCGGCAGACTTTTGCGCATCGCTCACCCCGGTTAGCATGGAGAATGCGGCGCGCGCCTTGCGGCCCATATCGGTAATCAGTTGTACTGGATCGGTCATAAGCGGCTGCTAGCATGGCGGCGGCGGCAATTTAACCCAAAATCGCGAATTAGTTACAGCAGGAGAATTTGCGGTCAGGCCAAGAATCGATTCGTATCAACACCCCGGTGGACGACAAGTTCCATTGAATCACACAATTCACCCCATGACTCGTTCGACTCGTCACGAGTCACCCCTCTGCGATTCGCCAGTGCCGCTACCCTCTGCTAGCGGGCCACTGGGGATTACGAATAACAACGGCGGGTCATGCACAAACACAATACCAGAAATGGGCTAAAGGCCCGGCTGGACCATATGTTTACCGATCGCGAGTTTTTCATGCGATCGCACGGACAGGTCCGCTTTCTCACCATATCGGCGAAATTGCAGAAACGTGTGTTTTATTCTGTCGCGGCGGCGCTGGCCGTCTGGCTGATGATCACGCTGGCGATGATGATCAATCAGCTTACCGTCAGCGGTGAACGGATGGCGCTCGCCCAGAAAGAGGCCGAAGTAAACAGCACCGAAAGTCGCGTCACCGAGTATAAAGCATCGATTGACGATGTCGCCGCCGATCTCACCCAGCGCCAGGACGTGCTCGATCAGATGACCGAGCAGTTTGTCGGCGAGCAGCCGGCAGCAGCCGACGAGGAACAAACCGATAAGCAATTGTCCGAAAATACCCAGAAAATCAGTGCGGCTTTCCCGGAAGCGGCCCATCTCGCCAAACTGGAAGCGCGGCAGATCCTGTTCGCCCGGCGCCTGACGATGGCGGCGATGCACCGCACCGAACAGGCCGCAGAAGCGATCCGCAAATTCGGCCTGAACCCGGACAAGCTGAGCAAAAACTCCACCAATGCAATGGGCGGCCCGCTAGTCCCTTTTTTCAAAGACAAACACCAGCAGCTGCACCCCTCGCTTGAACGGCTTAACCTTGCGCTGCAGCAGATGGACGCACTGGAGCGGACGTTGATCGCGATCCCGTCCGGCAAACCCTCCAGCACCGGCATGGTATCGAGCAGCTATGGCTATCGCCGTGATCCTTTCACCGGCGGCGGTGCCATGCACAGCGGCATCGATTTCAAAGGGCCACTCGGTCAGCCCATTCTGGCGGCCGCCGGCGGCAAGGTGACTCATGCCGGATGGAAGTCCGGCTATGGCAAGGCCGTGGAAATCACGCATGGCAACGGATTGATGACACGCTATGCGCATTTGTCGCGGATTGGCGTAACCGCTGGCCAAAAAATCGAACAGGGGCAACAATTGGGCGCCATGGGAAGTACCGGGCGCTCGACCGGAACGCATTTGCATTTCGAGGTTAGGCTGACCGGCCGCGCCATCAACCCCCGACCATTTTTAGAGGCGAATACAGATGTTCTCAAGATCAAAGCCATCGCACGACAACGTGCCAAAACACCAAGCCGCAACCAGTCAGGCACCAGCCGTGGCTAGAAGCAGCGGCAGCAGCGGATCAAGTTTCTCGATCATCGGTGACGGTATTGTTATCACCGGCAATATCGAATCGAAGGTCGATCTGCATATCGACGGCGAAGTGATCGGCGATGTGAAATGCCTGTCGCTGGTGCAGGGACCGTCGAGCAAAATAAAAGGCGCCATCGTTGCCCAGAATGCCAGCCTGTCGGGCTCGGTCGAAGGCTCGATTGATGCCGGCGACCTAGCGATTGCCTCGACCGCCCGCATTGGCGGCGATGTCACCTATGAAAATGTGACGATCGAGCAAGGCGGCCATGTCGACGGCAAGTTCAAGCACCGCAGCAGCAAAGCCCCCAATCTCGCCAAATCGACCGTGAGCATGAACGATATGGCGATACCGCTGGATTTGAAGGCAGACGACCGGGCAGCCTGATTGAGCGCTATTTCACAAGCCGATAACCCGAACTGGGCCCTCGACTAATTTCGCGGCGCTTGCCGCCGATAGCTGAGCGCTTCCGCCACATGAATTCGCCCTACTTCCTGCACACCGGCGAGATCCGCAATCGTGCGAGACACTCTCAGGACCCGCGTGTAGCCGCGCGCGGATAGCCGCATCGCTTCGGCAGCCTGGGCCAGCAATGTCCGCCCCGGTTCGTCCGGCGTCGCATATTTTTCCAGCGCATCGCCATCGATTTCGGTGTTGGTCCTAATCGACAGATCAGCATAGCGCTGACTCTGGATCAGCCTCGCAGCTGCGACCCGCGCCGCGACTGCTTCAGAACCCTCCGCCGGTGGCGGCATCGTCAGGTCGGCGGCAGACAAGGCTTCCACCTCGATATGCAGATCAATACGGTCGAGCAGTGGCCCGGAAACCTTTGCCTGATAATCGGCCGCACATCTCGGTGCCCGTGAACAGGCCAGAGCGGCATCACCCAGATGGCCGCAGCGACACGGATTCATCGCGGCAACCATCTGGACGCGCGCCGGAAAGGTAACATGCGCATTGGCCCGGGCGACGCTGACTTCTCCGGTTTCCAGCGGTTGGCGGAGCGAATCGAGCACCGCTCTCTGAAACTCCGGCAGCTCATCCAGAAACAATACACCAAGATGCGCCATGCTGACCTCGCCCGGCCGCACTTTCAAACCGCCGCCGACCAGCGCCGCCATCGAGGCGCTGTGATGCGGAGAGCGAAACGGACGCTGGCGGGACATCTGTCCGCCTTCGAGTGTGCCGGCGACGGATGCCACCATGGAAACTTCCAGCGCTTCGGAGGGCGAAAGTGGCGGCAAGATTCCCGGCAAACAAGAGGCGAGCAATGACTTGCCCGACCCCGGTGGGCCGTTCATCAGCAGATTATGGCCGCCAGCCGCAGCAATCTCGAGCGCGCGCTTGGCGGTTTCCTGCCCCTTCACATCTTTCAGGTCCGGCCCATAATCGGGTTCGGGCGCAGCGCCCGTTTCCGGCGGCGTCAATATTGACTGGCCCTTGAAATGATTGAGCAGCGCCAGCAGATCGCCGGGTGCCAACACCTCTACATCACCGGCCCAAGCCGCTTCCGACCCCTGCAAGGCCGGGCAGATCAAGCCAAGGTTTTTGCCAGAGGCATGCAGCGCGGCCAGCAATACGCCGGGGGTCACAGCGAGGCGGCCATCGAGTGACAACTCGCCGACCACTATATAACTGGCCAGCGTTTCGGCATCGATAATGCCCATCGCGCCGAGCAATGCCAGTGCGATCGGGAGATCATAATGGGAGCCGGCTTTCGGCAGGTCGGCGGGCGAAAGGTTAACCGTGATCCGCTTGGGCGGCAGCGAAAGTCCCATCGCTGCAATCGCTGCGCGGACCCGTTCGCGACTCTCGGCGACCGCCTTGTCCGGCAAGCCGACGACGTTGAAGGCGGGCAATCCCGGCGCAACCTGACATTGCACCTCGACACCGCGCGCCTCCAATCCGAGATAGGCCACCGTCTGAACCAGTGCCACCATCATAGCCGCCCCAATTGCATGACGGAAACACTGGCGGCGACCGGAGAATGAGTCGAGCCTCAACCGCCACTTGGCCGTAACCGTCAAAATCCGGCAGATGGTCAGCAGGCGAATGGTTAATATCGGGTAACTTTACTCGACTACCATCTGGAAGGTCGAGCCCCGCATAGCTGCGGTATGAGTTTTAATAGTCAAATAGATATTTCAAAGAGTCGCCATCCGTTGGCTGGTTCGAACACCGGTCTCATTACCGGCGCCTTCCTGCTGTTCGCGTTGCTGCTCCTGCCGACCCAGCCTGCGTTTAGCAGCAGCTATACCGTCACCGAGACGGTCGAGACCATCGAATATGATCTTTACGAGCCAGAGCCACGGGCAACGCCGGCCAGCGTCGCCTATGGTCAATATGGTCCGTTTCGCGTGATTGCAGCGGACACCGTCGAAATGACGGGTACCGTAGACAGCTACACCCCCGCCTTGTTCCGTCAGATGATGCAGCATTTCCCGGGAATCAAACGGATCGAAATGCTCGATTGTGACGGGTCGGTGGACGAAGCCGCTAATCTTGATCTAGCCAGAATGATCCACAAAGCAGGCATCAGCACCAATGTGCCATCAGGCGGCTCAATCCGCTCCGGTGCGGTGGAGCTTTTTCTCGCTGGAGTAACCCGGACTGCAGATCGGAATGCCGAGTTTATCGTGCACAGCTGGATGGATGAAAACGGGCGGCAAGCGCGTGACTTTCCAATGAGCGATCCGGTTCATGCCGAATATCTCGACTATTATGCAGAAATGGGCGTGCCCACTCCCACTGCCCACGCCTTTTACGCCTTGACCAACAGCGTGCCCTTCTCCGAGCAATTGCGCCTCTCCCGCAACGACATGGAACGCTTTAACCTCCTCCAATAGTCGCTTCCATCTCCTGTTGCCGTTCACGTTTCATGCATCTTCGGGAACGATAATCGCCGCTGCGCGCTTTAGTTGAGATAGCAGGCTTGCGAGTGTGATCGCGAAACACCAAATGGAAGACGATGGACGACAAACTGGCGAAGAAGCGTTGGAAGTACACCTCTGGTTCCCGATTTCTACTATCGGTGATCGGCTTCACGCTGATTCTGATTTCGCCAATCATTGGTGCGATCCCCGGCCCCGGGTTTATAATCGTCTTTCCGATTGGCCTGGCTCTGGTGCTGCAAAATTCACGCTGGGCAAAGAAGCGCTATGTCGATTTCAAGCGGCGATTCCCGAATTATGGCAAATGGACCGACTGGGCGATGCGCAGAAGGCACCACAAGACTCTTCCCGACGATTTTGAACTGCCGATTTTCGGCAAAGTGAAAACCGGCAAACGGGACAAGAAAGTTTAAGGTCAGGGCCTATCGCAAATGCTTGACTTTCCGCGCCTGTCTGCCTAATCGCAGCGACAACGTATCGGCCGCAGCTTTTGGCGGCTTTTTTTATCGAAATTTTGACGTAGGATAATCGCGATGAAGCGTACATTTCAACCGAGCCGCCTGGTCCGTAAACGGCGCCATGGTTTCCGCGCCCGCAAAGCCACTGTTGGTGGCCGCAAAGTGCTGGCTGCCCGCCGTGCGCGTGGCCGCAAGAAGCTCTCTGCCTAAAACCAACGTGTCCGCCCGTGCTACGCCTGCCGAAGCACCTCTATTGCCGGATCCCTTGGACGAGAAACAGCCTTCGTCCGATTCGGCTCTCGCCGATTCCAATCATTCTATCGAAGCGATTCGCAAACGTGCGGATTTTCTTGCCGCCAATCGCGGCAAGCGATTCGTTACCAACAGCTTTGTGCTGCTGGCGCATCGACGCCGCACCGATCATCCCATTCCAGCGGAAATGATCCGGTACGGCATCACCGTGACGAAGAAAATTGGCAATGCCGTTGTACGCAACCGGATGAAGCGCCGATTCCGGGCGCTGCTCGCGCAGGTCTTGCCCGATAATGGCCTCGCTGGCGTCGATCATATCATGATTGGTCGCAAAGCGAATAAGGAAGCCGATTTTGCCGCCCTGAGAGCGGATCTCGAAAAAGGCCTGAGATATCTGGCGAAAAAGCTGGACTAGCCATGCTCAAGTCCGTTTTCATCTTCTTTGTGCGATGCTGGCAATGGGGCCCGTCGCGGATATTGCCACCGACTTGCCGCTATATGCCGACCTGCAGCGCCTACACGGTCGAGGCGATCGAGAAACACGGTGCAATTAGGGGTAGCTGGTTGGGAGCGAAACGGCTATTGCGCTGCCATCCTTGGGGTGGCTCGGGTTACGACCCTGTGCCTTGATACCCTGAACACCGATCCTATTTGCAACCAATGGCCGAAAGCGGGACGATATAGTGGACGATAAGCGTAACATCATCATGGCGGTGCTGCTCACCGGAATCATTCTGTTCGGCTGGCCGCTGATGATGGAACGGTTTTTCCCGGACATGGCCAACAAGAACGAGGTCGTGGAGCAGGCGAATTCGCCAGCGAACGACCAGGTTGGCGACAACAGCAGCACAGCGGTTGGCGCTCCCGCCGCTGGCGGCACCGATATCACAACCGGCACCGCATCGGACAAAATCAGGCCACTGGCGACCGTCCTGCGCGAAAACCCCCGGGTCCTGATTGAAACCCCCCGCGTTCAAGGTTCGATCAATCTCAAGGGCGGGCGGATTGATGATCTGACGCTGTCCGATCATACCGTTGACATGAGCAAGGACAGCAAACCCGTCCGGCTCTTTTCTCCCTCCGGAACCCAGGATGCCTATTTCAGCCGCGTCGGCTGGGCCGGTGATGGCGTTGCCGTCCCCGATGACAATACGATCTGGTCCCCTGACGGCAGCAAGTTGACCCCGGAAACGCCGGTCACGCTCACCTGGTCGAATGAGACCGGGCAAACCTATGCCATCAAGCTGTCGATCGACGACGACTATCTGATTACCAGCGAGCAAAGCGTTACCAATCGCGGCGCAAATCCGATCGCGCTGAGACCCTATGGGCTGATCAACCGCAAACGCGATCTGGGCAATATTCCGCCGAGCGAAGCCAGCACCTGGACGATTCACTCCGGTCCGGTCGGCGTCTATGAAGGCGCGGCGAATTATGATGTCGATTACAAGAACCTTGCCGGTGACGAGCCCGGATTCTTTGCCAGCCTGTTTGGCACCTCGGCGGTTGCCGGAACCAATAGCTACGACAAGGATGTCAGCTGGCTTGGCTTCACCGACAAATATTGGCTGAGCGCCCTGATCCCGGATAATATTTCCGATGTCGACGCAAAATTCCGCTCTGGCGGCGGTGATATCTTCCAGGCCGAAATAGCGAAGAAGAGCGCGCAGATCATCGCCCCGGGTCAACAGCTGAAAACCACAACCCGCCTGTTCGCTGGTGCCAAGGAAAACGACGTTCTGGTGAAATATCAGGAAAATCTCGGCGTCATCAATCTGGATCGCGCCATCGACTGGGGCTGGTTCTACTGGTTCGAGAAACCGCTTTTCTATCTGCTCAACTGGTTGTTCAATCTGGTCGGGAATTTCGGCGTTGCCATCATTCTGATGACCTTCATCGTCCGCGGCATCATGTTTCCGATCGCCCAGAAACAATTTTCGTCGATGGCGCAAATGCGGGCCGTTCAGCCGAAAATGAAGGCTATTCAAGCGAAGCACAAGGACGACAAGCAGCAGCAACAGCAGGAAATCATGAAGCTGTACAAGGACGAGAAGGTCAATCCGCTGGCTGGCTGCCTGCCGATCTTCCTGCAAATTCCGATTTTCTTCGCCTTGTACAAGGTGCTGATGCTGTCGATTGAAATGCGCCACCAGCCCTTTGCCCTGTGGATCAAGGATCTCAGTGCGCCCGATCCGCTGACGCCGGTCAATCTGTTCGGCCTGCTGCCGTTCGACCCGCCAACCTTCCTTGCGGTGGGCATCCTGCCGATCCTGATGGGCATTACGATGCACCTGCAATTCAAGCTGAATCCGGCGCCAATGGATCCGATGCAAAAACAGATTTTCAGCATCATGCCTTGGATTCTGGTGTTCATCATGGCGCCCTTTGCCGCCGGTCTGCAGCTGTACTGGACGGTGTCCAACACGCTCACCATCCTGCAGCAGAAATGGCTCTATTCGCGCCACCCACAGATGCAGGAAGCGATGGCCAAGGAAGCCGAAGAGAAAGCGCGCAAGGCGGCGGCTGACAAGGCCGAGGCATGACACCGCTTCATCCGAAGCTGTTCTCCGGCCCGATCAGCTTTCTGAAAAGCGCGCCGCAGCTGCAATTTCTGCCCGATCCGTCGGTGCCGGAGATCGCCTTTGCCGGTCGCTCCAATGTCGGCAAATCATCGCTGATCAACGCGCTGACCAACCGCAACGGACTGGCGCGGACATCGAACACGCCGGGCCGGACCCAGGAGCTCAATTTCTTTGATGTCGGCGAACCGTTGATCTTCCGGATCTGCGACATGCCCGGCTATGGCTATGCCAAGGCACCGCCAAAGGTGGTCCAGAAATGGCGCTTTCTGATCAACGACTATCTGCGCGGTCGGGCGGTATTGAAGCGGACCTTCGTGCTGATCGATTCGCGTCATGGCATCAAGCCGGTGGACGAGGAAGTGATGGAAATGCTCGACCGGGCGGCCGTCAGCTACCGGGTGGTCCTGACCAAGGCAGACAAGGTCAAGCAGGAAGCGCTGGATATTACCGCCGAACAGGTCGCGGCGATTGCCAAGAAACATCCTGCCGCGCATCCCGACTTGCTGCTGACGTCTTCGGAAAAGAAGCAGGGTATCGATGAATTGCGGCTTGCGGTGCTCGAAGCGGTGCAGAGCTAGCCGCCGGACAAGCCTTTTCTCGACACAGCCGATCATATTTGATTATGGGGCATGATATGAAACTGATAATCGGAAACAAAGCCTATTCCAGCTGGTCCATGCGCGGCTGGCTCGCTTGCAAGCAGTCGGGCCTGTCCTTCGAAGAACTGACCGTGCCGCTATATGGCGACGACTGGGACCATGTCCGCGCGGGCGAGAATTTTGCGCCATCCGGCGGCAAGGTCCCGATCCTGTGGGACGGAGAGACCGTGGTCTGGGACAGTCTGGCGATTATCGACTGGCTTGCCGACAAGACCCACCGCGACCGTTTCTGGCCAAAGGACGAGACCGCCCGCGGCATGGCCCGTTCGATGGCGGCGGAAATGCACTCCGGTTTCATGGCGCTGCGCCGGCAATGCCCGATGAACACGCGGAAAATTTTCGACGGCCTCGATTTCAGCGATGAGGTCAAGACAGACGCCGCGCGGGTCATCGAGCTGTGGGCGCAGGCGCGGGCGCGCTTCGGCGGCGGCGGGCCGTTTCTGTTCGGCACTTATGGCGCGGCGGATATCATGTATGCGCCGGTGGTTTCGCGCTTCCAGACGTACGGGTTTCGCCTGCCGGGCTTTGCCACCAGCTATATGCAGACCATTCTCGATCATGAATGGACCGCGCAATGGATGGAGGCCGCCGAGGAGGAGCCCTGGGTGATCGAACGACTCGAGCAGCCGGAAGCGGCGGAAGCCTGATCGCGATTCAATGACCGCACCAACAGCTCTCGACCTGGCACAGCGACTGATCGCCCATCCCAGCATTACTCCGGCGACGGGAAGCGTGTTTGACGAGATGGAAGCGATGCTCAAGCCTCTAGGGTTTGAGGTAAATCGCTTCATCGCTGGCGACGCGCCGGACGGGCCCGTCGAAAATCTCTTCGCCATTCGCAAAGGCCCTGCCGGTTCCCGGCACTTCGCTTATGCCGGGCATCTTGATGTCGTCCCGCCCGGTCTGGGCTGGCAGACCGATCCGTTCGTGGCGGAAGTGCGCGGTGATTTGCTGCACGGTCGCGGTGCCGTCGACATGAAGGGCAGTATCGCCGCCTTTGTCAGTGCCCTGCACCAGCTGCCGGATGATCTCGGCACGATCAGCCTGATCATCACCGGCGATGAAGAAGGGCCAGCGCGCTTTGGTACGGTCGCGCTGATGGAGTTCATGGCCGAGCGAAAAATTGTGCCCGACCTGTGTCTCGTCGGCGAGCCGACATCGGTCCACCGGCTCGGCGACATGATCAAGATCGGGCGGCGCGGCTCGGTCAATATGTGGATCACGGTGCAGGGGATGCAGGGCCATGTCGCCTATCCGCACAATGCCGACAATCCGATCACCAAGCTGGGCAAGATATTGAGCGAAATTGACTCGCTGCAGCTCGACGACGGCACCGACTGGTTCCAGCCGAGCAATATCGAATTTACCGACCTGCATGTCGGCAAGCCGGCGCATAACGTGATCCCGGCTAAGGCCGAAGGCCGGTTGTCGATCCGGTTCAACGACCGGCACAGCGGCGAAAGCTTGAGCACCATTGTCCAGGAGATCGTCGAGCGGCATGGCGGCACATTGAAACCCGTCATTTCCGGCGAACCGTTTCTGACCCCGCCGGGGGCATTCTCGGACATCATCGCCGGCGCAATTCGCGAAGTGACCGGCGTGGACCCTGAACTGTCCACATCGGGCGGGACGTCCGACGCCCGCTTTCTGGCGAAGATCATGCCGGTGGTCGAATTCGGTCTGTGCAACGCGACCATGCACAAGCTGGACGAAGCCGTGGCGGTCGACGATCTCGACCAGCTGGCGCAAATTTTTACCCTTGTTGTCCGGCGCGCACTGCTCTGACCCGCCGGCAAGCCAACCCGGGCTGGATTGAGCCAGGGACCACCGAAGGAGAGACATCGTGAGATTGAAAATACTGGCCGCTGCGGCGCTTTGCCTGATGTCCACGCCGTCCGTTGCCGAGACGGTTGTGGTGAAAGCCGCCGCGATGGTCGATGTTGAAAAAGGAACCCTGGTTGCCAATCCGGTGATCACCGTCACAGACGGCACGATTCGATCAATTGGATCGGGTTCGATCGCCATGCCCGAACAAGCGACGATCATCGATCTCGGCGACAAGATCATCATGCCGGGCCTGATCGACATGCATGTCCACTTGATGGGCAAGGCGACCGATCAGGGCTATCGCCGTCTGGTGATTTCCCATGAACGCGCGGCGATTACCGGTGTCATGAACGCGCGCACAACGCTTTTGGCCGGTTTCACAACGGTCCGGAATGTCGGCGCTCCCAGCTTTTCCGATGTTGCGTTGCGCGATGCCATCGCGGCGGGTGATGTGCCGGGTCCCCGGATGTTCGTTTCCGGCCCTGCGATCGGCATTACCGGCGGCCATTGCAGCGATAACAATCTGCTGCCGGAAGAATTTGCGATTGTCGGCGAAGGTGTCGCGGACGGTCCGTGGGCGGCACGCACCAAGGTCCGCCGCAACATCAAATATGGCGTAGATCTGATCAAGACCTGCTCGACCGGCGGCGTCTTGTCGAAAGGCACCCAGGTTGGGGCGCCGCAATATACGGTGGAGGAATTGACCGCTTTAACCGAAGAAGCGCACAGTCATGGCCGCAAGGTCGCCTCGCATGCCCATGGTGCCGAGGGCATCATCAACGCGCTGAAGGCCGGTGTCGATACGATTGAACATGCCAGCTTCATTTCCGACGAAGGCATTGCCATGGCCAAGCGTCAGGGAACCTATCTGTCGATGGACATCTACAATACCGAATATATTCTGGGCGAAGGTGAAAAAGCCGGTTTTCTGGAAGAGAGTCTGGCCAAGGAGCGGATGACCGGTGCGACCCAGCGCGAGAGCTTTCGCCGGGCGCATCAGGCCGGAGTGAAGATGGTGATGGGCACCGATGCCGGTGTCTATCCCCATGGCGACAATGCAAAGCAGCTGTCGCGGATGGTTCGCTTTGGCATGACGCCGGCAGAAGCGCTGCGGGCGGCCACCTATAATGCCGCCGATGCCCTGGGACAGCAGGGTAAAATCGGCGCGCTGATTGTCGGCGCTTCGGCGGATATCATAGCCGTTGACGGCAACCCACTCGATGATGTCATGCTGCTGGAAAACGTGCCGTTCGTGATGAAAGAAGGCGTGGTCTACAAGTCTGAATGACGCTCAGCGCCTGCGCCGCAGGATGATATAAAGCGCTCCAGCCCCGCCGTGTCGCGGATGGGCGCGTCGCACCGTCGCAATATGCGCGTGATGCCGGGAAGCCGCCAGCCAGTCGGCAATCGTCGCCCGGATTGCCCCGCGGCCACCCTCGCGACGGCGTTCGTCATCATTGCGCGCCTTGCCGGTAATCAGCAATATGGCGCGATGACCGGCGGCAATGCTGAGTTCCAGGGCGCTGTCGAGACGGCCATGCGCGGATGTCAGCGTGTAGCCGTGCAAATCGACCGTAACGTCAGGCTGAACCATGCCTTTGGCGAGGCGGCGATCCCAGCCGCCATCCAGCCCGTGGCGCGTTGGCACCGGCTTCTGGTCGCGTAGCGGCACGGCGGCGACCGATTTTCCGCCAAAGCTTTCTGCGGTGATCGGACCGGACAGTTCGCGCGGCCGCCTCGAGACCGGAAGATTTTCCGCCCGTTTCAGACGACCCTGATCAAGCGGCTCGACCGATTCGATAAACTTCTGCCAGAGCGCCTTTTCACCGGCGGTCAGGGGCCGGTCTGCCATCGTTACTGGCCCGGGTTTTGGCGGACTGCAACCAGTCTGGAAACACTGCCCTTGGGCAGGAACAGCAACGCCTGTCCGCTGGAAGACATGCCGCCGGCTATCTGCGCCGCCTGCTCGCCCGCGCCCCAGAAAGTGTCAAAGCGATTGGCACCCTTGATCGCGCCGCCAGTATCCTGCGCGACCCACAGGCCGTCGGCAATATCATGGGCCATGTCGAGGAACACCGGCGCACCGAGCGGCACGAACATCCGGTCCGCTGCGACCGACGTGCGCGCAACGAC
>JAGXGT010000021.1 GCA_024636595.1 Sphingomonadales bacterium
AGATGTGTATAAGAGACAGTCATCGTGCTGGGCGACAAAGGCAGCAGCAGCAGCCGTATCGGCATAGGCCACCGGTATGATTCCGCGCTTGCGCAGATAATGGCGGCATTGGCCGAGCGCCTGCGGGTGGCTCATCGCCGTATGAACCTCGGCATCGGCAGATTGCGCCATCAGGCAATGCCGGATCGGCATGAAATATTCGTCGACGACATGCAGACCCGATTCGGGCAGCAGGAAATGGATATCAGCAACCCGGCCGTTCAGCGAATTTTCGATCGGGATAATCGCGCAACCGGCCGTGCCATGTTTGACCGCATCGATCGCATCCTCGAACGCGAAACAGGGAACCGGCAGGCCGTCCGGCGCATAGTCGAGCGCGGCGAGATGCGAATTGGCGCCCGGCGCGCCTTGAAAGGCAATCGCCTTTTCCGGCTGTTCAGCGCCTTTTTCGGTCATTTTCCTGACCATGCCCAATGCGTTTTTCGGAAAGCTGTCCATCTCGTCCCTCTTCTGCGCTGCTGCGATAGTCGAACGGAGCGCGGCGGGGCAAGAGCGAAGTGGCCTGCCCGTCCGGGTGTGCGTCATTTTGCATGGGCCTGGGCGCAATTTACGGCAATTGAGGCCTTGCGTTGCTCCGTCGCTCTCTTTACAGACAGCACAAATTTGGCAGGCCCTTGGCCGCCGCTCACTCAGGGGTTTGAGACAATATATGAGCAACAATAACACCATCGCAGGTTGGGTACTGGCTGGCGGCATCGCTGCCCTCGGCTTTTCGATTGTCAGCGGCAAATATTTTCACGCTGGCAAGCACGAACGCCCCGAAGTCATGGGCTATGTGATCGAAGGCGTGGAAACCGCCGATGCTGGCGCTGACGCAGGCCCGTCGATTGAAACCCTGCTGCAAACGGCTGATATCGCTGCCGGTGAAAAAGTCTTCGGCAAATGCGCCGCCTGCCACACCATCAATCAGGGCGGTGCCAATGGCATCGGTCCGAACCTTTGGGCAGCCATGGGCAAGCCGCACGGCCATGTCGCCGGATTCGCCTATAGCGACGCGCTGAAAAGCATCCCGGGCAACTGGGACTGGACCAGCATGAATGAATGGCTCACCTCGCCGCGCAAATATGCCGATGGCACGAAGATGACCTTTGCCGGTCTCGGCAAGGCGGAAGACCGGGCCAACCTGATGGTCTATCTAAACGCGCAGGGTTCGAATTTGCCGCTGCCGGCGGCACCGGTTGTCGAAGAGACCCCGATTGAAGGCGACGAAGCTGCGGCACCAGAGGCCATAGCGGCAGTACCAGCCGAGGAGTAATCCCCATGCGGCAGCGTCAGTCACAGCTGAGCCCGTAAAAGCGCTGGATGATGTCCCAGGCCTCGTCGGCGGTTTCGACGAACTGGAACAGATCGAGATCCTTGCGGCTGATCGTGCCTTCCTCGGCCAGCGCCTCGAAATTGATCACCCGGTTCCAGAAGGCTTCACCGAATAACAAGATCGGCAGTTTTTCCATCTTGCCGGTCTGGACCAAGGTGACCAGCTCGAGAAATTCGTCCAGCGTGCCGAAGCCGCCCGGGAACACCGCGACCGCTCTGGCACGGAGCAGGAAGTGCATCTTGCGCAGTGCGAAATAGTGGAACTGGAAACTCAGTGACGGCGTCACATATTCATTGGGCGCCTGTTCATGCGGCAGCACGATATTGAGCCCGATCGACTCCTTGCCGGCATCGGCAGCACCGCGATTGGCGGCTTCCATGATCGACGGACCGCCGCCGGAGCAGACAACAAAATCACGCTTGCCATTCTCGGATATACCGCAAGCGCTCGCCAGCCGCGCCAGTTCGCGGGCTTCGTCATAATATTTGGCTTTCTCTTTCAACCGCTCGGCGATTTTTCGCGATTCTTCGTCTGCCGCCAGCTCGATCAGCGCATCGGCCTTGCTCGGCTCGGGGATTCGGGCGGACCCGTACATCACCAGTGTCGAGCCGATCCCGGCTTCGTCGAGCAGCATCTCGGGCTTGAGCAGCTCGAGCTGGAACCGAACCGGGCGCAGCTCTTCGCGGAGCAGGAAATCGGTGTCCTGAAAAGCCAGCCGATAGGCGGGGTCCCGCGTCTGGGCCGTGCCGACGTCTGCCTTTTCGGCAAATTCGGCTTCCTGCTTGGCGCGGTAAAAGCGGCGGTCGTGGAGATCTTTGTTGGTCATGACTTCGCCCTAGAACAAAGATTTGGGACTGACCAGAGCCGTTATTCGACTATCGGCAATATCCGTTTCCGCTCATATCGAGATGGAAATGGTCGCGGTGAGCGGCGTTGTAATTGGGGCTGAGAACGGTTCCGAAACGCTTGCAGGCGCTGTCATGGATGGCGGTCAGGAACAGCATTTCCCTGCGACCGCTTTTCCAGTTATTCTCAACCGTAATCCGGCGACCGTCGGTGAGTACGAAAGCGGACACATCAATCGCATTGGCGTGCGCGTGTTCCGACAATTTACCGGATCCGGCGATATTGCGACAACTGTAACTGCCCATGGTTTCAATCCGCTGGAGATCACTACCGAGATATTGCCGCGCGGCGCGTTTCACAGCATATTCGGTCCAGGCCGCAAATTTGCCAGCCAATTCGCATTTGACTGGTCCGAGGTTGGTCACATCGGCACCGACATCGAGCAGCTTGATACTGTCTATCTGACTGCAACCGCCACCGAACTGGCGGTTGGGCAACGGAGAAAAACGGATATTGGCCTTGTTGAGGTCACTGAAACATTGGCGAGCGGAAGGACTCGGGTCAAAAGCGCCAAGGCCGGCGGATGATGAGGGGCGCTGTGCCTGCTCTCCTCGTCCACCCGGTATGGCACCGCAAGCGCTAAGCAGCACGGAAACTACTCCCAACGCAATCATACCGCGCATCGATCGCGCCACTTCATTCGTGATTTTCATATTTGATGATGTGGCAGAAGATGGTTAAAATCGGACTAATTGCGCATCGCAGACAAAAGCTCGCAAGCCTGACCAATCGATACCGGCGACATGTCGGTACGGACCAGATGACGGCGTCGCTGTTTCTTCAGCGCAGTTTATCCGGCTTTTGGCATTGGAATTATTGCGAGGCATTATCATATATGCCAAATGCAATTACCTATTGCCACCAAACGAATCGCTGCCAACCGACTAGCCTTGGAGATGTTTGAAATGAAAAATTCGCTTTTGTCCGCCGCCGCAGCCACTATTTTGGCCACTGCAGGCTTGTCTGCGCCCGCTCTTGCTACTGGCAAGATGAGCTGCGAAGCCGGACCGCAATCGGGCTGGAAAACGCGAGCGGATCTGGAAGCCAGCCTGATCAAACAAGGCTGGACGATCAAGAAGTCCAAGGTCGATGGCGGCTGTTACGAAGTCTATGGCACCACCCCTGAAGGAGTCCGGGTAGAAGCCTATTTCCATCCCGTTTCCTTAGAAAAACTTCTTGTTTCGCGCCGCGGAGAAATTTTGTTTCGAAAAAAATAGCCGGTATCATTCGCAACCAGAAACGCGCTTGACATGCTGCGCCGCACCATACAAAGCGGCGCCGGGCCACGCGGTCCCAACGCCGCGCGAGCTCTCTGTAAGGAGAAGCGTTAAAATGACTGATACGACTATACCGACGCCAGAATTGCGTCCTGACTGCCCGAATTTCTCTTCGGGTCCGACCGCCAAATTCCCCGGCTGGTCTCTCGATAAAATCAACACCCTCGCTATGGGACGCTCGCACCGCAGCGCCACCGGCAAAGCCCGGCTGAAATATGCCATCGACCTGAGCCGCGAACTGCTTGGCATCCCCGATGACTATCTCATCGGCATTGTCCCGGCCTCCGACACCGGCGCAGTTGAACTGGCGATGTGGAACATGCTCGGCGCACGACCGGTTACGGTTGCTGCGTGGGAAAGTTTCGGTAACGTGTGGATACAGGACGCGGTCAAGCAGCTGAAGCTGCCCGACCTCACTGTACTGGACGCTGACTATGGCGAAATCCCCGACCTGACCACGATCGACAAGGGCGACGATATTGTCTTCACCTGGAACGGCACGACTTCGGGCGCAAAAATTCCCGACACCGACTGGATCGCCGATGACCGCGAAGGCGTGACCATCAACGACGCGACCAGCGCCGTATTTGCCCAGCCGATGGATTGGGCCAAGCTAGATGCAACCACCTACAGCTGGCAGAAAGTCATGGGATCGGAAGCCGGCCACGGCATGCTGATCCTCAGCCCGCGCGCTGTCGAGCGGATTGAAAGCTACAATCCGTCCTGGCCGCTGCCGAAAATCTTCCGGGTAAAAAAGGGCGATAAGCTCAACACCGCGATTTTCGAAGGCGCGACGATCAACACACCGTCAATGTTGGCTACCGAAGATTATATCGCCTCGCTGGAATGGGCAAAATCGATTGGCGGCCTGCCGGAACTACACGCCCGCGCCGACCGCAATGCCAAGATCGTCCATGACTGGATCGCGGCCACGCCGTGGATGCGCAATATGGTCAGCGATCCGGCAAAATGGACAAACACCGGTGTCTGCATGGTGTTCCAGGGTGACTGGTATGATGGTCTCAATGATGATGCGAAAGCGTCGGTGCCAAAGAAGATCGCAGGAATGCTCGAGAAAATGGACATTGCCTACGATTTCAACGGCTATCGCGATGCGCCGCCGTCGTTGCGGATCTGGTGCGGGTCGACCGTCGAGGAAGAAGATATTCGCCGTCTGCTGCTGTGGATCGAATGGGCCTTTGCTCAGGTGAAATCCGAACTTTCCTAGCTTCTGTGTCGTCCCGGCAATGACCGGGGCCCGAAGCCATATCCGAAATATTGGTTTGGAGGCCGCCTTGCGCTGGCCTGACAATCCCAACAAGGAATCCAGAATATGCCAAAAGTACTGATATCCGATAAAATGGACCCGAAAGCCGCCGAAATTTTCCGTGAGCGGGGGTGCGAAGTCGACGAAATCACCGGACAGACACCGGAAGAGCTGATGAAGATAATCGGCGAATATGATGGTCTCGCCATTCGTTCGTCGACTACCGTCACCCCGGAAATATTAGCCGCTGCGACAAATTTGAAAGTAGTTGGCCGAGCCGGTATCGGCGTCGATAATGTCGATATCCCGGCCGCTTCTGCCAAGGGCGTTGTGGTCATGAACACGCCGTTCGGCAACAGCATCACCACAGCGGAACATGCGATCGCCCTCATGTTCGCTCTTGCTCGCCAGCTTCCCTCGGCCGACGCTTCGACTCAAGCCGGAAAATGGGAAAAATCCAAATTCATGGGTGTCGAACTGACCAGCAAGACGCTGGGTCTGATCGGCGCCGGCAATATCGGTTCGATTGTTGCGGAACGCGCCATCGGCCTGCGTATGAAGGTTGTTGCTTATGATCCGTTTCTGACCGAGGAACGTGCGGTCGAAATGGGTGTCGAGAAAGTCTCGCTGGATGATCTTCTCGCCCGCGCCGACTTTATCACCATGCACACGCCGCTCACCGACCAGACGCGCAATATCCTGTCCGCCGAAGCGCTGGCGAAAACGAAACCCGGCGTCCGCATCATCAACTGCGCACGCGGCGGCTTGATCGACGAGGCCGCCTTGAAGGAAGCCTTGGAATCTGGCCATGTCGCCGGTGCGGCGCTCGACGTTTTTGCGCAGGAACCGGCCAAGGAAAATGCCTTGTTCGGCGCTCCCAACCTCATTTGCACACCGCATCTCGGTGCCTCCACCAGCGAGGCACAGGTCAATGTTGCGATACAGGTGGCAGAACAGATGGCCGACTATCTGGTCAATGGCGGCGTGGAAAATGCGCTGAATATGCCCAGCCTTTCCGCAGAACAGGCACCGAAGCTGAAACCCTATATGGCGCTTGCCACCCAATTGGGATCACTCGTCGGCCAACTCGCCGCCGACCAGATCAAAGGAGTTGCCGTCGAGGTCGAAGGCGCCGCCGCTGAACTGGACCAGAAGCCAATTACGGCGGCAGTGTTGGCCGGACTGATGCGCGCCTATAGCGACACCGTGAACATGGTCAACGCGCCCTATCTGGCGAAGGAACGCGGCCTCGATGTTCGCGAAATCCGCCATGAGCGCGAAGGAGACTATCACACGCTGGTCCGGGTTTCCGTGACCACCGACGAAGGCGAAAAGTCGGTTGCCGGCACGCTGTTCGGATCTTCCGGCCCACGACTGGTGGAAATGTTCGGGATCAAGGTCGAGGCCGATTTGGAGGGTGATATGCTTTATATCGTCAACCAGGATCAGCCCGGCTTTATCGGCAGCGTCGGCTCGACACTCGGCGCAGCAGGCGTCAATATCGGCACGTTCCACTTGGGTCGTCGCAGCGATGCACCGGGCGGCGAGGCCGTTCTGTTGCTGTCGATCGATTCGCCGGTCGAAGAGACCGTACTATGGTCGGTTTGTCAGCTGGAAGGCGTGAAGACGGTCAAGGCCCTGAAATTTTGATTCGATAGCAACAGACCCAAGAAAAAAGATGGCCTGAGCCTGTGCTTCGGCTATGGAGCAGGGCCATGCAAAAGCCATCCAATCTCTTGCCCGAAGGGTTCCATGACGCGCTGCCGCCTTATGCCGAGGCGGCTTCGCGGCTGGAACGCGATGTTCTCGATACGATGGCCAGCCATGGCTATGCGCGGGTAACGCCGCCGCTCGCGGAATATGAAGATGGACTGACCCAACGGATGCAGGGGGGATCCCGTAGCGATTTGATCCGCCTTGTCGACCCGATTTCCCAGCGCACATTGGCGTTACGCCCCGACATGACGATGCAAATCGGGCGCATTGCCTCAACCAGTCTAGCGGAACGGCCACGCCCGCTCAGGCTCAGCTATTCGGGGCAAGTACTGAAATTACGTTCCGGCCAATTGCAGCCCGAACGCAGTCGATTGCAAATTGGTGCCGAACTGATTGGTACCGACAGTGTTATCGCTGCCTGCGAGATTGTCTTTGTGGCGATCGCAGCGCTCGAACGAGCCGGTGTCTCCGGTATCACGGTGGACTTTACCATGCCCGACCTGATTGATATTTTGGCGGCTGGACCATTGCCATTAAACCAGGCGCAGCTTACCGAAGTGCGCGGTGAGCTGGATATGAAGGATGCCGGTGGCCTAAATGCCATGGGCGCAACCGGCTATCTGCCTCTGATTGAGGCAACCGGCCCGTTTGATGAGGCGATGGCGAAGCTGCGCGCATTTGATAGGGACGGACTACTTGGCTCGCGACTGGATGGCGTTGCCCAGATCGCCGAGAGCATCAGAGGAAAGGCCGACCTCACACTTGACCCGACCGAGCGCCATGGTTTTGAATATCAGAACTGGTTTGGCTTCACGCTATATGCTGAAAGCTTCATCGGCGCTCTGGGCCGTGGCGGCAGTTATGTGATCGCTCACGCCGATGGCGAAGCCGAAGCCGCAGTCGGTTTCTCTCTCTATCCTGATCCCCTGATCAATGCCGGTTTTGGGGCAAAGACCAGCGACCAGATATTCTTGCCGCTCGGACATGACCGAAGCGCCGCTTCTAAGCTGCGCGAAACGGGCTGGCGCACAGTGGCAGCGCTTTCGGAAACCGATGAAGCGCAGGCGCTTGGTTGCTCGCACATATTGAACGGCGATCAGCCGGAACCCTTATAAGAAAGACTCTAATATGGCCAATGTAACGGTAATCGGCGCGCAATGGGGCGATGAGGGCAAGGGAAAGATTGTCGACTGGCTGTCCGAACGCGCCGATGTTGTGGTCCGCTTCCAGGGCGGCCATAATGCGGGCCACACGCTGGTTGTCGATGGAGCGGTCTATAAGCTTTCGCTGCTACCGTCCGGCATCGTGCGGGGCGCATTGTCGATCATCGGCAACGGCGTCGTGCTTGATCCCTGGCATTTGCGCGACGAGATCAAGAAGCTGGAAAGCCAGGGCGTCACCATCAATACCGATAATTTCGGCATCGCCGAAACCTGTCCGCTGATTCTGCCGATCCACCGCGATCTCGATGCGATGCGGGAAGATGCGAGCGGCAAGGGCAAGATCGGAACGACCCGGCGCGGTATTGGACCGGCCTATGAGGACAAGGTCGGACGTCGTGCGATCCGGGTCTGCGATCTCGCGCATCTCGATGATCTGGGACCGCAACTTGACCGGCTGTGCGCACACCATGACGCGCTCCGGGCCGGCTTCGGCGAACCGCCCGTCGATCGCGAGAGGTTGCTCAATGACCTGAAGGAAATAGCCGACAGCGTGCTGCAATATGCCCAGCCGGTTTGGAAACGACTCAACGAAGCGCGCCGCGATGGCAAGCGTATCTTGTTCGAAGGCGCACAGGGTGTGCTGCTTGATGTCGATCATGGCACCTATCCCTTTGTCACCAGCTCGAACACGATCTCCGGCACCGCCGCTGGCGGCTCCGGTATCGGCCCGTCCGGCACCGGCTATGTGCTGGGCATCACCAAGGCTTACACAACGCGTGTCGGTTCGGGCCCCTTCCCGACCGAACTAGATGATGAGATCGGCCAACGGCTTGGCGAGCGCGGGCATGAATTTGGCACCGTCACCGGACGTCAGCGGCGCTGCGGCTGGTTCGATGCCGTACTGGTACGGCAGGCTCTTGCGGTTTCGGGCGTTGCCGGGATTGCACTAACCAAGCTGGACGTTCTTGACGGGTTTGCCGAACTAAAAATCTGTGTAGGCTATGACCTGAACGGAGTAACCTACGACTATTTGCCGCCTCATCATCAGGACCAGGCGGCGGTCAAACCTATTTACGAAACGCTTGAAGGCTGGAACGAAACAACGGCTGGCGCGCGCAGCTGGGCCTGTCTCTTATACACATCTCCGAGCCCACGAGACGCTCA